>CALJIH010000298.1 GCA_937974135.1 uncultured Cocleimonas sp.
ATTAAGTGATTTCTATGTTCAATCACCACATAGTATGGAATCGTTGGATTTAAACTACAACATTCAAAATCTTCCAAAAACTCAATGGTTTTTAATTCAGCCTGCGCCATCGTAAATTCACTTTTTTGCACACGCTCAATCAAACCAGAATCTCCGTGATGTTGTTGATTCCATTCATCCATCATATTCAGAACATGATCCTCCTGATGAATAGCAATAACAGGCCCTTCAGCCAATATGTTTAAATCTTTATCGGTAACCACTGTTGCGATTTCGATGATTGTGTCATGAAATGTATCTAGCCCAGTCATTTCCAAATCGACCCAAATCAAATTATTCTTGTCTTGACTCATAGGTTATAATTTACTCTTTAAAAATCTAAAAATAGCCTTACTTTATATCACATGCATACATTTACAATACTATTTATCTTATTCCTGTTAGTTACATCTGGCGTGCAGTTATGGTTGTCGCTAAGACAAGCAAAACATGTCGGCGATCATAGAGCTGCGGTACCTGACGAATTTGCCGATAAAGTTACCTTAGATGAACACCAAAAAGCAGCTGATTACACCCATGCAAAAGGCTCTTTTGGACGTATTAATCTTGTAATTGGCGCAATTGTTTTATTGCTATGGACTTTAGGTGGTGGCTTGAACTGGCTGGATGAAATTGTTAGATCCTATGGTTATGGCCCCTTAACTACTGGAGTTATCGTTATCATCGCGTTTTCAATCATCTCTAGCATTATTGATATTCCCTCTTCCTTATACAGCAGCTTTGTTATTGAAGAAAAATTTGGTTTTAACAAACTGACGCTGAAAGTCTTTTTTATGGATATGGTCAAAGGCGCACTGTTATCAGTTGTTATTGGTGTTCCATTAATACTATTAGTTTTATGGTTAATGGAATCTGCGGGCGATCTTTGGTGGTTATATGCTTGGATTGCATTGACAGCATTTTCTATTTTGATGATGTGGGCTTACCCTAAGTTTATTTCTCCAATTTTCAATAAATTCGAACCTTTAGAAGAAGGGGAAGTATTAGATCGGATTAAAGGCTTATTGACTAAAACAGGCTTTAATTCTGACGGTGTTTTCGTTATGGATGGCTCAAAACGTTCTAGCCATGGTAATGCGTATTTTACCGGTTTTGGTAAAACTAAGCGTATTGTATTCTTCGATACTCTGCTTAAAGGAATGAGTCCTTCACAGGTAGAGGCTGTTTTAGCGCATGAATTAGGGCATTTTAAACACAAACACGTGTTTAAAGGCATGATTATCTCTATGATAATGACTTTAGTAGGTTTTGCAGTACTTGCATGGCTCATGAAACAAGATTGGTTTTATACGGCTTTAGGTGTTCAGCAGTCGTCAACCTACATGGCATTATTATTGTTTTTATTGGTTAGTCCTGCATTCACCTTCTTCATCGGCCCTATTATGTCTCGTTGGTCGAGAAAGCACGAATTTGAAGCGGATGCATTTGCTGCCCAACAATCGGATGCGGGGGAACTTATTAGTGCACTGGTCGGTCTATATAAAAAGAATGCAGGAACTTTAACGCCAGATCCTTTATATTCGGCGTTTTATGACTCACATCCACCCGCTTCAATACGTATTGCACATCTGAAGCAGATTGGATAAAAGCATTCTTTAACTTTAAAAGTAAGGAAAACGGAGATTTATTATGAAACTCTTAACAAATAAAACAATGTTAGTTACAAAAACAACAACTTTAGTGAAAACACTAGGGCTAACACTGAGCCTAGTGGTATCAGGCGCTTTGGTTTCTAATAGCGCATTCGCAGCGAATGCAGCTAATGGTAAAGCTCTATTTACTAACTCTAAGTGTGGCACGTGTCATGGCACTGAGATTTATACAAGTAAAGATAGAAAAGTCAAAAACTTAAAAGCACTAGAAGCTGCGGTTAGGTTAAATGACTCGAAATTAAACACAAATTGGTTTGATGAGGACGTTAAAGACGTCACTGCTTATCTAAACCAACAATATTATAAGTTCTAACCTATGGTTAAGACTTGAGTACACAAATCAACACCGGGCGAGTAATCACTCGCTTTGGTGCTGAGCTTCTCGTTGAAAATCCGGAAACTGGTTCCGGTACAATCTCTAATCAAACTCCTATACGATGCACTGCTAAACGTAAATTCGACAGCATAGTTTGTGGCGACTTTATTACATGGCATCCTAATCAACACGGTAATGCTTCTGTTGATGATCTGCTCCCACGTAATAACGCATTAACACGACCTGGTTACCGTGGTCGCCCTCGTACTATTGCGGCAAATATTGATCTATTAGTTGTGGTTAATTCGTGGTTGCCTGAAACGTCCTGGAATTTAGTCGATCGCTATTTAATCGCAGCTGAGCAGCTTAATGCTGAAGCTATTATTGTGATGAATAAGAGTGATTTATCTAAAGCACATGCCACCGATGATGACTGGCAGGCAATGCAAGCATATCAAGATATTGGTTATCCTGTTTTAGAGATGAATGCGGTCACTGGTGAAGGCATATCAGAGCTATCAAAACTGATGCAAAATAAAACAAGTATTTTTAGCGGACGTTCGGGCGTAGGAAAATCATCTATCGCAAATAGAATACTGCCTGAATCTAAGATATTAACAGGCATTATCTCTGAATCTGGAGAAGGTAAACACACTACTACCACGGCAACTTTATATAATTTAAGTAATAGCGGTTATTTGATAGACTCACCGGGCGTAAGGGACTACGCGTTAGGTGATATTAGTGCTCAAGAATTATCAGAGGGCTATATTGAATTTTTACAATTTCAGGATAATTGTCGATTTCATAATTGTACTCATGATCATGAACCTAAGTGCGCAATAAGAACTGCTGTCGATGATGGGAAAATAGATAAAAGCCGTTATCTGCGATACATAGATGCTTTAAGAAATTTATAAACTCGTAAACTTTTTACGCAAAGTTTCTATATTATTAAATTCCACAAAAAACCTGTAAAATATTTAAATATTGGGCGTCAATGATTTAACTTTGGGGAAAGTAATAATCATTTTTATTAAAAAGACACCCCCCTACTTTTAGGCACTTTTAAGTTACCACAGTAATATTTAAAATATTTGGGCTAAGCAACAATGTTAATAAAAAAACAATATTTATCCATTTCAAAAGTATTTATAACACTCTTTTTACTGATGAGTTTTTTTAGTCAGAATGTTGTTGCAAATCAAGATGCACAAGCTATTGAGTTTCTAAATGCATATTCTGCACTGAGTAAAGGTAAGTTTTACGAGAGTGACCATTTAAAAAATTATATATTGCATCCATATTTAGAATATGAACGCATTAAAAACAATCTTAAAAAAACGTCTGACAAAACCTTAATTGATTTCGTAAACAGGAATAGAGCTAACTGGCTAGGTTCAGATATCAATACAAAATTATTAGAGCGTTTTGCCCAACAAAACCAATGGGGCAATGTTTTAAAATATTACCAAAAAGGAATAGGTGGCAATAAAGCAAAATGCATTGGTATTGAAGCACAATTAAGAAGTCGTCCTTCTCAAGCTTTAGTCAATGAAGCTCTAAAAGTATGGAAATCTGGTAATCGCCGCCCAAAGGTGTGTAACCCATTATTTAAACTACTTAAACAAAAAGGTTGGATAACTGATCAATTAGCATGGGAAAGAATCACTTTAGCAATGAACAAAGGAAAAACCACTCTATCCCGTGATCTAAGTAAACATCTGAAAAACCCATCTTTGGTAACACAATGGATAAAAGTACGAAAAAATCCTAGCAAAGAGCTGAGTAGTCAAGCATTAAAACAAAATACTGCTCGCAACCGTCAAATTATCGCTTACGGTATAAAACGCATCGCAAGAAAAAAAACCAGCAGTGCCAGACAAAAATGGCAGCAAGCACAAAGAAAATATACTTTTAGTGCAAAAACGAAGGCCGATGTAGAAAGTTACATTGCGGTTAGAGATGCAAAGGATCACAAAGCTATTGCTTTAAAAGAATTTGCTGCAATACCTGCTAACCTAAGAAGTGATGATGCAAATGTATGGATGGCACGATTAGCACTCAGATTTGGAGACTGGCGAAAGCTTCGTGCTGCTATAGGATCTATGAAAACAGAAGATAAAAATAGAGATCGTTGGCGTTATTGGCTCGCTAAAAGCAATCAAAAAATAAATAAGCAAAATATTCAGCCGCAACTACAGGTCGTTGCAAGAAACGCATCTTTTTACGGTTTTTTAGCCGCAGATGAACTAAATGCACCCTATAGCAGATTACTACAACAAGAACGCAATTGGAGTGCGTTAACTCCCAAGATTAGAAACCTAAAATCTATGCAAAGGGCGACTGAACTCTTTTATCTTGGTCTTCCTAAACTCGCCAAAAAAGAATGGCAGTGGACTATGAAAAGCCTTAACAAAGACGATCAATTGATTGCAGCAGCCTATGCACACGAAATTGACCAACCTTTTCAAGCGATTGTTACTGTCTCTGGTACAAAAGATTGGAATCAAGTTGGATTACGTTTTCCACTTAAATATGAAAAGCTCGTCAAACAAGCAGCTCGCGCAAATGGTGTTATCCCAGCTTGGGTTTATGGAATTATGCGTAGAGAAAGTGCCTTCGACCCTGTCATTAAATCACACGCTAATGCTAGAGGCTTAATGCAAGTTTTGCCTGCTACAGCAAAAGGTGTTGCGAAATCGCTGGGCATTCGGCATAAGACATCTGATTTGTATATTCCTGAAAAGAATGCGCATATAGGAGCTGCATACATGAGCCAAATGCTGAAACGCTTCAAAGGCAATTATGTTAAGGCAACTGCTTCTTACAATGCAGGACCTCACCGTATTCCACGATGGCTACCTAAACAAAGAATTTCAGCTCCACGCTGGATTGAGAGCATTCCTTTTGACGAAACACGAAACTATGTTCGTGCAGTTATGTCATATACCACTATCTATGATCATAAATTACATTATAGGAATCGCTCCAATTTGCGCCTTTCTAAACGTTTACAAGCAATTAATCCGAAATAGTGATGAAAAGTAACTCTTATCAAAAACAGAAAGGTGTAGCACTTATAACTGCCCTGATAATTACGAGTGTAGCGGTTTCTCTTGCAACATTAATTATCTATCGACAACAAATTCAAATTCGTTTATCCAACAATATTAGTACTCTTGAACAAAATTATCAGTACGCCTATGGCATGGAAGACTTTGCCGGAACAATTTTACGAGCAAGCTGGGAGGACCAACCTGATTTCGTTTCGTTAAATGATGATTGGTATTCAGAATCAGGATTAGTCTTACCCATTACAGGCGGCTTAATGACTGGGAAGTTATATGATTTACAGGCACGTATAAATGTAAATTCTTTGATAAGACCAAAAGTAGAAAAGAAAGTTAACGAAACAAGCAACCAAGAAGATATCAATCAAACAAATCCGGAAGATGGAATTGACAATAATCAAAATACAAATCAATCAAACAATAATAACCAACAAATTGAAAAAGAATTTATTGATATCGCAAGTATCACAAAAGAAAGATTAAAACGTTTAATTTTTAGCGTTGATGAGCAACAAGAAATGGGACCTGAAGACAATTTTTCAGTGATCCTTAGGGACTGGATTGACAAAGATCAAAATAATGGACAATTTCTTAATGTAAGCAATGATAATGACATTGGAAATGGTGCAGAGACTCCATTTTATCAATCTCAAGAACCTGCTTATTTTAGCGCAAATACTGAGATGATTAGCCCTACCGAACTTCGTCTTCTTAAAAATATGAAAGAAAAATTCTATTCAAGCATTAGTAATGAGATTTCTACACTTCCAACATTATTTAATAATAATGCAACTGAAACGCCAATAAATGTAAATACCGCCTCTGAAAAGGTGTTAGGTGCATTAGGTTTTACTCCTGATGCTGTCACTAATATTATAGAAGTAAGAAAAGAAGAACCTTTTGCATCGATAGACGCCTTCAAAGATCTAGCAGTAGTTGATAGTGTCCTTATATCGGAGGATAATCCTGAAGGTCTTGTTAATCCTTTAGATATCGATGTAAAAAGCCAGTATTTCTTATTGGAAGGAAAAGTAGAAATAAACAATACTAGATTATTTGTAAATTCAATATTATGGCGCAATCAAAATGGGCAAGTTTCTGTCATAATGCGCGACTTTAGTAATCCTCAAACCATCAGTAAAGCAGTCAATTAAATGCAATTGTTAGTTATAAAAATACGTGATCTTGAACAGAACCCTGAATATGCATTGTTGGGTAAAAAACAAGTTCAAGATAGGTACAATTTAGGAGACTGGAAGAAAGTACGTTCTCTATCGCGTGGGCGAAAGGTTTTGGTATTATTATCTTCTAATGAAATTGTTTTAACCTCGGTTGTTATACCAAGTAAAAATCAAAAACAGTTATTACAAGCAATTCCTTACGCGCTCGAAGATACGCTTGCTGAAGATATCGAAGACCTTCATTTTTCTGCTCAACAACATCCTGATAGTGATAACAACGAATCCAATGTAGCCATAATTAATCGTTCAGTATTAATTGATGTTTTAGATTTATTAAAATCACACAGAATAACTGCAAACTTTGTTTTGCCGCAATTACTTACCCAAACATATGAATTAGACGCTTGGTCAATTGTTTACGAGAATATTAACAATCAAATTTTTTCAAGTGTCAGAGTAAGTCAATATGATGGATTTTACTGTGATCAACAAATGTTGGATATGTTTATTACGGAACCGCTAGAAAACAATATTCCTGCTGCTATATTCTGTAATACAAAAGCAGAAAACTTACCATTAGCCCTTCAAGAACTACCTTATAACTATATCGAATCAGATATTATTCAATACGATAGTGCGATAAGTGCACTCCCATTAAATTTACTGACAAATTTTGCTCAACGCAATCACCAAAAATCATCATTCAACTCAAAAGCATGGAAACCAGTAGCCTTTCTCGGCGGAGTTTTAGCAAGCATTTGGATGGGAATATTCTTTTGGCAAAATAATTTACTACAACAACAAAGTGATCAGCTAAAAATACAAATAGAACAAGTCTACAAAGACACATTTCCCAATGGACGCATAGTAGACGCTCCAGTGCAAATGAGTTCTGCATTAAAAAAACTAAAAGGCAATACAGGCAAGACTATAGAGTCACCTTTACCGCTAATATCAGACATGGGACCCCTTTTGAAAGAATATAAGGATATGATTCTTAGCGAAATGCGCTATCAAGAAAACCAGTTATCTATGACGATTGAATCTCCTAATCTAACGAGACTTGAGAATTTTAAAAAGGATGCGGCGCAAAAACGGAACCTTAAAGTTGATATAAAAGACTCAACCACTACCGCTAATAAAGTAAAAGCCGTGATTTTAATTTCACCATTACCCAATAAAACTGCTGAAAAACCTGAATCAGGTACTAAACAAGGTAACTCATGAATAGTTGGTTGAATTCATTATCTACGCGTGAACGGATTCTTGTCGTTTATGGTTCTGTTGCAGTTTTTTTAGTGTTACTTTGGCTTTTAGTGTTAAAACCCCTCTATGACAATAAAATTAAATTAGATAAAACCATTATCCAACAGAAAAAAACACTTGCTAATATGCAAACACAAAGTATTGAAATTAAACAGTTGCAGCAACAAGCAACAAATCAACCTAAGAATACTAGTAGTCAAAACCCGCAACAATTAATCGAACGATCTTTACAAACATGGAGATTGAAAACTGTTTTAGAAAGAATGCAGTCTCAAGGATCAGGTGTTCGCTTAATTTTAAAAAATGCCAACGCAGATCGCGTTATGCGCTTTTTACATGAGTTAGAAACTACTCATTCGTTATCGATAAGCAATATGGCAATAGACAGTGATAATAAAGAATCTGGTTTTGCCGACTTCAGACTAACCATTAAAAAAGAGTCGAAATGAAAAAGCTCATATTCATTGGTTTAATTTCATTTATTTTAGGAGCAATTTGGCTAACTCCTCTTGCATTTATTGCTCCACACCTAAGCAGAGTCACCCATGATGTGGTTTTTCAAGAGCCACAAGGAACGATTTGGAATGGACAAGTTAATGATCTGAGCATTCAAAAGCACTATTTAGGCCAGGCGAGTTGGCGAATTAACCCGCTTAAAAGCCTTAAATCACTCTCTCTAAAGTCGAACTTTTCTATTAAAAGTGATGATATCAATGCGAATGGTTTAGCTGGAATTACGATCAATAAAGATCTAATTGTTGATGATACTCGATTTGATATTAATGCTGAATATTTGAACTCACTGCAAAGCAATGCAAAACTATCGGGTAGTTTTAACGGTTTTATCAATAACGCATTACTGGAACAAAATAAGGTCCCTATTATCGACGGAATTGTTAATTGGCAAAACGGATCATTAGATGCTCCGATAAAATTAGAAAAAGGCGATTATCGAGCAGTTATAAAACCCGTTGATAAAAACCTTGATATTAAGTTAAGTTCCGTCGAAGCACCCATTGAACTAAATGGTAATATTAAACTCCAAAATGACTGGGTGTTTGATACAAATTTAACCACAAAATCAAACAATCCTGGTTTAATGGCAATGATGAAGTTTGCTGGAAAACCACAAACTGATGGTACAATTTTAATTCAGCAAAAAGGCGATCTTAAGCCTTTTATCGGACTAAACTAAAAGTATTAAACTAAATTTACATATTAAATTTTTGTAGTGAAATGAATAAACCAACTCAAATTGACGAACTAGCTAAGAAATTATCCGGATTGATCCCTGATTCTATGCAGAATCTACAGGATGATATTGAGAACAATATTCGCGGAGGGTTAGAGAGTGGTTTACGCAAAATGAATCTTGTTAGTAGAGAAGAGTTTGATGTACAAAACGCGGTGTTATTGCGTACCCGTGAAAAACTAGAAGCCTTAGAAAAAGTAGTTGCTGAACTAGAAACTCAACTACAAGAAAATCTGGAGACTAAATAATGATGAAACGTATTAACTTTAACTGGATTTTTCCAACTGTTATCGTTTTAACTTTGCCTGTTACGACTCTACAGGCGCAACCACATATTCATGGCGATCGTCCACATACTCATGCTTTACCAGCACAAGGTATTGCTCATAAACATGGCAACACGCCTCCTGGACGCGCAACTGGCGGCCAAAAACCTGCGCCAAGAGCACAACAACAGCAACAAAGAACTCCTGCTAGGCCAAATAATAATCAAGCACAAAACAATCGTGTAATAGCAGGAAACCCCAATGCTGAATTAAAACAAGCATATAAACAAAAAAATTATAAACGTGTATTTCAAATTGCATCAAAATATGCAAAGCAAGGTGACCCTAGTGGCATGTTTGTATTAGGTCAATTAGCGCTTTTAGGGCAAGGCCAACAAAAAAACCCAAAAGTTGCTTTTAACTGGTTAAATAAAGCTGCTGCCAAAGGACATCAAGGAGCGCAATACTTAGTTGGTTCACTTTATGCATCAGGAACAGGTGTAAAGAAAAACTATGGTCAAGCCCACAAGCACTTCAAGTTAGCAGCCAATAAAGGTGTCCCAGATGCCATGGCAAGCTTAGGTGTGATGTATGAAAAAGGTCAGGGTGTTACAAAGAATATCCCAACTGCAATCAAATACTACGAACAAGCGGCAAACAAAGGTATAACAGACGTACAACTAATGATGGGTGAACGTTACATCAAAGGTGTAGGCGTACAAAAGAATCCAGCTAAAGGCTATCGCTTTGTTAAAATGGCACATACCTCAGGCTCTCCACAAGCTACTTATCTTTTAGGTGTATTAAATGCAAATGGCCTTGGTACCAAAAAAAGCCCTAGTCACGCTTTTAAGTATATTTCTGCTGCGGCAAAACGAAACGTACCTGATGCTCAATATGACCTTGCTTCAGCTTATGCTCAGGGCATAGGCACCAAGAAAAATATGCCACAAGCTATTAACTGGTATAAAAAAGCCGCCAATAATGGCATCGTAACTGCACAACATAATCTTGGGCTTATATATCTTCAAGGTTTAGGCACAAAAAAGAATCCTAAGCAGGCATTTAGTTGGTTTCAAAAAGCAGCCAACAAAGGCTACCCTGTGTCACAATATTTCTTAGGAGATTTATATGTTGATGGCGTAGGTATAGGTAAGAACCACAAACAAGCTTTAGCTTGGTATAAGAAATCTGCTGCAAAAAAATTCCCAGCTGCTGAATATAGCGTTGGGGCTATGTATGCCAATGGTTATGGCACAGGAAAAAACCTCCAAGAAGCAAAAAAATGGTTCCAAAAGGCTGCAAATAATGGAAGCAAAAAAGCGCAAGGTGCATTAGCCGTTTTAAAGAAAAATGGAATCTAATCAATCCAATTCAAAGGCAGTTTACTAAATAGAGTAAAATGACACCCCCCTACTTTTGGGCACTTTAACGTTTAATAAAATTTAGATTAGATTTTACGATAAAACAGTGTAGCTAAATTATTAGTGCAGAGCTGTGAGTGTAGTTTTAAATTTTCGCAGAAACTGTTGTCATGACTTTAGATATAAAAGGCATCACAAACTTTCTGACTGGTAACGGTAATTCAACAGCACCAGCCTCTACAGCCACTTCTGCATGATGAGCCTCATCGATCTTCATTTGCTCTAGAATGGCGCGACTAGCAGCATCGTTTTCAGGGAGTTTGTTTAAATGGGAAGCAATATGTTTACCGACTTGATCTTCGGTTTCTTTAACGAAACCTAAACTCCATTTATCACCTGCTAATCCTGCTAGCGCTCCAATACCAAAAGAACCTAGATACCACACAGGACTTAAAAAGCTTTTATGAGAGTTAAGTTGTTCTATGCGCGTTTCACACCAGTTTAAATGATCGTTTTCCTCATCAGCAGAAACTTTCATCTGCCGACGAATTTCATCAGATTTAGACATTAATGCCTGCCCCCGATAAAGGCCTTGCGCTGAAACTTCACCGGCGTGATTAACACGCATCAAACTCGCGGAAAGACGGGTTTCTTCTTCAGATAATTCACCATTCACGATATCTTCAGCAGGGTTCTTACGCTCAGTAACAGGCGCTTTAGCATGAATCACCCGCAAGGATTGATCCACTTCAATCAAAAGTGAATCAATAAGACTTAACTTTCTTGCTGGCATTAGTGATCAAATAATTGTTTATTTAGCCGAGTTTTCTTTTTCAGCTAACATTTTAACAACTTCCATAACCTTTTGATTACCGCCAGCCATGTGAGGGCTTGTTCTATACTTGCCGTTTACAATCATAGTAGGAACTGAATTTGCTTGAGCTCCTCTACCAAATTCTTGCGCTCGAACTAACTTAGTTTGAAAGGCCATTGATTTTTTAACATCTTCAATCTGCTTTTCGGTATAACCTTGCTCGACAAAGAAACGAACCACCGCTTTTGGAGATCTCAAACGTCGTTTTTCTTTATGAATAGAATCAAAGATTTTTCCTACTAGATTCTTCTTTTCTTGTGGGTCTAAAATATCAGCGATGAAGAAAGTATTTGCATCAGCAGCCCAGCTTGGATTAAGCATGGCAGGAACTTGCTTAAACTCAACGTAATCTGGATGACTTGCTTTATATTTAACTATTTCAGGCTCCATTGAATAACAATGCGGACAACCGAACCAAAATAGTTCTGCCACTTCAATCTTTCCTTCAGCAACATCAGTCTGCATTGGAGGATTTAGTTTCACGTAATGCTGTCCCTCGATAAAACTTGATGACTCAAGTTTCATTGCATCATCAGTTTTCACTTCAGTTGTTTTTACTTCAGCTTCAGTTACAGTAGGCTCAGCTGTAGTAGACACATTCTTGATTTCAATTTTTTTGGCATCAGAAGATGCAGATGAGTTACAAGCCGAGAGAAATAGGGCAATAAATACTGAAATGATTGTTAACTTTATATTCATATGAATTTAGACCTTTTTATAAAATATTGGAATTTAGGTTTAATGTAAAAAATGTGACATCAATGATAAACAATAGTTCGATGTTCATAAATAGAATAACGTAAATATATGAACAAAATTTTAATCGCTTTGGATTTTATTTTTCCATCAATAATTATCATTCAGGTCCATTGTTGGAATTTTAACGCGATGTAAAATTACTGAAAACATCAATAACTTATATAAAACGAATAAAAGTGTTACCTGATTGCATTTATTTTATTTAATTTCAATAAAAGACACACACTATTTTTAGGCAATTTCTATCAATCAAAATAGAACTAAACATAAAAAAGGTGAGTAAAATACCTTTTATGAAAATTGAATGTAAACTTAGCCCTAATCTCTTAATCCGGCCATATATTCAGCGACCGCTTCCATTTGAGCAGTACTCATCTTTTTCGCTAGATTACGCATCATTTTACCTGTGTCATTGTTTCTCTCGCCAGATTTAAATGCTTGTAACTGAGCTACAGTGTAAACCGCATGCTGACCTGAAACACTAGGGAATTTAGCCGCAGGATTACCACTACCCGTAGGCCCATGACAAGCAGCACAAGCAGCAACACCTGCTTCTACTATGCCGCCACGATAGATAGATTCTCCTTCAGCGACTAATTTTTCATCTGAAGCTTTGCCAGGTTTTGTTTTCACGCTCGCATAATATGCCGCAATATCCATCACATCTTGATCTGTTTTAATACCTTCAGCCATACCATTCATCACAGCATTTTTACGTTTACCATTACGGTATTCAGTAAGTTGCTTGACAAGATATGCTTCACTTTGTCCTGCTAATTTTGGCCATTCTGGATTCGTGCTATTTCCATCGGCGCCATGACATGCTGCACATGATGCACTTAAAGTCTTACCTTTTTCAGCATCACCCATTTTTTTAGCTTCACCTGCTGTTGCAAATGACGTGAAACCAATCATAGAAAAGAGTGCAAACATTACTATTTTTTTCATCTAACATGCTCCTAAATACTAGTATACTTCGTGCCAATAAGGACTTGGCTATATCAGCCGCGTTTTATATCACATCCCTAAGCAGACAGCAAAGAATGAGGTTATTTATGAGTGCTTTTTATCAACAAGCAAAATTTTTACAAAGCGCATCGACAATAAATACCCTTCCGCCAGAGTTGGGCTTCGAAGTTGCCTTTGCAGGTCGTTCGAATGCAGGGAAATCTAGCACCTTGAATCGCTTGTGCCAACAAAAGAGCTTAGCCAGAACAAGTAAAACTCCTGGACGCACACAATTGATTAATTTTTTTGCTTTGCCAGAAGGAAAATATTTAGTCGACCTCCCCGGTTACGGTTATGCAAAAGTACCTGAAAAGGTAAAAAAAGAGTGGCAGCAATTTATTGAATCCTATTTGACAACTCGTTTCCCATTGTGTGGCCTGATCATAGTAATGGATATAAGAAGACCCATGTTGGAATATGATTTAGATATGTTGGAATGGACGAACACTCGTAATCTACCCGTCCATGTTGTTCTGAATAAATCAGATAAGTTAAAACATGGGCAAGCTAAAACCATGTTACTTAAAACTCAAAAACAACTCAAAGAAATAAACCCTGTGTATACTGCGCAAATTTTTTCTGCGTTAAAAAATATTGGTGTTATAGACTTAGAAAAGCAACTTGATTCTTGGTTGAACGCTGAAAAACTAGCAGAATAAAGTTCATTTTAATCAAAAGACACCCCCCCCACTTTTATGTGGTTTTACAAAACCTCACCCTTCGGGCTAGCTAAAGCTATTGTCTACGTTTCGGTTGAATGATTTTGAAAGGCTACATCTTCCCTTGGGTAAACATTTAACAACAATGCTTTTATCTTGCAAAAACTCGGTTCCTTTTCGTTTTCAAAAAAACCAATTATAAATCTTTAGGTATAAAAAAACCCCGTACAGTAGGGGGCTACTGTCGGGGTCAAAATAACAGGTCTGGATTGGGGACACCAAACCTGTGTCCGCAAAGGTAATAAAAAACACCGGGCTTAAGTGTTATAACTTTTATTGCCTATGCATGCGGATAAACACAGAATGAAAAGGATTCATCACTGCATGAGTCTATAAGACTACATATTCCTATGTGTATCTACTGTAAACTGATAAACACAACTAATTGTAGGATAGCTGGCAAAACTTCACACTGCAAGTATTAAGCAGTATTTAATTTTTCTAAAGTCGAATCAATTTTAATTAATTCCCACCAGTAAAATCCCAACTATCATCTACTGAGTTGTTCACTTTATTCTCAACGACTGGCGTATTTTGTGAAGCTTTCCTAATATCATTAAAGTTCAGTTCGCTTACTTTTCCTATTTCAGCAACACTATCTTGAACTAAGCCATTACGTACAAATTCCATCTTAACTTTCGATCCCAAACGAAGATTTGCGATAATACTTTTAAGATTAGAACTATTTGAAACAGTAGCACCATTTACACGAGTAATTACATCGCCTTCTCTAATTCCAGCCAAATCAGCGGGCGATTTTGTTACCACACCAGATATTAAGGCACCTTGTCCATCTGGTAAGTTAAATGCTTTGACCAATGCAGGACGTATATCTTGAATTTCTATCCCGAGTTGTCCTCTTTCAACTTTACCATTCATGACTAACTGATCAGAAATATTAACAATCATATCAGCGGGAATCGCAAAGCCGATTCCGACGTTTCCACCAGAACGACCACCCAAAATTGCAGTATTTATTCCTATTAGCTCACCTCTAAGATTAACCAAGGCTCCGCCAGAATTACCAGGGTTAATCGGTGCGTCAGTTTGAATAAAGTCTTCGTAATGCTCAATACCCAAACCTGTTCTTCTTAAGGCACTCACGATACCCGAAGTCACTGACTGACCAAGACCATAGGGGTTACCTATGGCAACCACAAAGTCACCAACTCGTGTAGATTTGCTATCTCCTATAGGCATAGAAGTCAGACGATCTGGCTGGATACGAATAACAGCGACATCCGCTTTTAAATCTTTACCAATCAACTGCGCATAAAACTGACGTTTATCTTTTAACGTAACAACAATTTTCCCGGCAAGTTCGATCACATGAGCATTGGTTACAATGTATCCATTTTCTTCATCAATGATGATTCCAGAACCTGTTCCTACTGATTTACCTGGTTGCGCAGGTGGCACTTTTTTACCGAAGAAGTGGCGATAAACAGGATCTTTAACAGGTGTCGATTTACCACCACCCTGCTCTGTCGATATATTGACAACAGACGGCGTGATCTTCTCTAACATATCTGCTAGCGAAGGCAGAGGTTGTCCATCAATCGCAGCAGGTAATCTAGCTGTTGCAACATTGCTCACAGAAATACCCATAATTAATATGATTACTGCGGTGATTTTTTGTAAAAATTTCATCTTAAAACCTGTGACAATGTCTATTTATAGCTATGAATCGGGGGTCGGATAGCTATTTATATGCCTATCTCGGCTTCCAGTCAAATTTCTTCTGCATATCTTCATAGAATTTTCTATCTTCTTCGCTTTGAATGGGTGGCACCACAATCTGTAATGTGACAAATTGATCACCTACAATTTTGCCAGACAACCCTCTACCCTTAAGCCTCATTTTCTTCCCAGATGAAGAATTTTCGGGTATCTTTAACTTTAATTGACCCCCTAAAGTCTGAATAGTTGCACTAGTGCCTAACGCAGCCTCCCATGGAGCTAGAGGTAACTCGCTGTGAATATCCCTGCCATCTAACTTAAAAGATGGATGCTTTCTAAATTTAATTTGTAAATGTAAATCCCCGCCATTTGAGCCTTTGCCTGACAAACGAATCTTTTTACCATCTTCAATTCCCTTAGGAATTTTAACTTCGATGCTCGAACCGCTAGGCAATGTAATTCTTTTGCTATTACCCGCGTAGACATCTTCAAGATCAACATATGTATGCATCACTTCTGCGGGTGACTTCGCTTGGCGTTGATTAAAACCATGTTGCTGACCACCTGATTGGGCGAATCCACCACCAAACATGGATTCAAAGAAATCGCTAAACCCTGCTCCACCAGCCGATCCACCAGCTTGTCCAAACTGACTAAAATCAAAACCACCTTCCCAACCTGGAGGTGGGTTAAAATTCTGCCCGTTTTTCCAATTCGCACCTAAATTATCGTATTGAGCACGATTATTTTCATCTCCCAACACCTCATAAGCCTCATTCACTTCTTTAAAGCGTTCTTCAGCATCTTTTTCTTTACTAACATCTGGATGATATTTTCGTGCAAGTTTACGGTAACTCTTTTTTAACTCCGTTTGACTAACATCACGATCAACACCCAGTATTTTGTAATAATCTTTATATTCCATTTTGAAATACATTTACCTAAATTTTAATTACTTATATGATGGTATCAGCAATGTGAATATCAAGCCTGTAGTAAAGGAATAATATGAAATCATCTAAATTATTTATAGGCCTTGCAGCCTTATTTGGTCTTATTGTGGTGATCATTGGGGCGTTGAGTGCACATGCTATCGATGAAGGTCTTTCCGCTGAAGCAATAAAACAAATTGATACTGCTGTTCAATATCAAATGTTCCATATAGCGGCATTACTCAGCGTGGGTATCTTAGCTTCCTTGCACCGAAATCATGATGCTACAACATTGAAATTATCTGGCTTAGCATTTGTATTAGGGATTCTATTATTTTCGGGTAGTCTTTACGTTTATGCTTTAACAGGCAACGAGTTATTCAGCAAGATAACACCATTTGGAGGGTTATCATTAATACTTGGCTGGTTGTTCTTATTCTTCTTTTCATTCAGGAAATAAATAATATATGTCGAATGGGACCTCAAAAATACCTGTTGATGCCGCACAAAGGCGTTCTGCAAAACCGATTGTTTGTTACGAAGTCGATAGTTTACCAAGTTACGATAAAGCTGTTTACGAGAAGGCAAAAATCAGCATGGAAAAAACCTCTGAAGTCATTGTTCCGCCACGCGACGGAGCCACGTTTCATGTTCCTGCAGGTCACTTTTTCAGGATAGTAAGCGTAGAGGGCCCTCAAGTGGGAGATCTTAATCTCTGGAATGCTAACGATCTTTCTGAACGGTTTTATAGTGGTAAAACGCGTCAATTACATAGCAGTCACATAACTACTGGTGATCGCTTATGGAGCTCACACCCAAACCTTCGACCCATGGCAACCATTACTGAAAATACTCTAGATTGGTATGGTTGGGATGAAGATGGCGCAGGTGTACATGATGTCATCGGCACACGCTGTGATCCATACACTAATTACTTACTTAAAGAAGTCGATTACAACAACTGTTGTCACTCGAACCTAATCCGGGCAGTCGCTGATAATCAACATATAAGTTACGATGAAGCAGAAACGCATGTGCATGATGTTATGAATGTTTTTATGTGTACAGGCTTCACAAAAGACACTCATCAATATTTTATGAAAGCAAGCCCCGTACGCCCTGGGGATTTTATTGAGTTTTTTGCTGAAATAGATTTACTCGGCGCTTTATCTGCTTGCCCTGGTGGTGATTGTGGTAGCAGTCATTCCAACGATGCAACCCCCTGTTATCCCTTACTTGTTGAAATTTATAAGCCAGCTGTCGGTACTTTAGAGAATTGGCAAAAACCATCTAGAAATGAATACAGCGGTAAACACATTAGCAACAAATAAATAGTCACTTAAAAAGACAGTTATGTTGAGTCCGCGTACTGAGCTTAGTCGAAGTATGTCGAAGTACACCCCCCTACTTTTACGAGTTTTTGCGGACTTTAATAATAGTCGCTTATTTACTCGTTTATCATTTGTAATATATTCGCACGGATATTTTTGGGTAATAACAAACGAATACGTTTATCTGTTTTCTCAAATACATCGCTATATTCAATATCGCTATCGTAAACGGTTAAATAATCCATATGGATTAGAGTGTCTATGAAATTCGCTATTAAATGTTTATCAGAATAGTCTGGCGAATTTAATTCATTAATCATTTCAATTCGCTGCGCCATAAGAAGGCATTTTTTCTGAAGTTCGTCTTTAGCGACACGTTTATTTTCTTCTTTTTGACTACTTCTTGACAATAATGCGAGCGTTAAATAATAGACTTGTAAAATTGGGGAAATTACTTCGGCCAGTAATGTCAGTTTTGTAAATGCTTTATTATTACTTGATTGTCGAGAATAACTGTCTTTCGTTTTATCCCATGCTAATAAACCTGACTCATGTAAAAACGTTAGGGCATTATCAATTGCATCATTTAATTCAGTCTTCTTATCCCAAATTAAAAACAATTCTTTTTGCTCAAATGGGTAAGCAAGACCAACAAGATTATGGATTTCAGTTCGATCTAAAGAATCCACATTGTAATAACAACTAGCAATTAATGATGGTAGCGCCAGTAGATGTAGCGTGTTATTTCGATAATACGTCATCGATATAGCACGTTTAGCGTCTAAATAGAGAATATCACCCAATTCATGTTTACGTCTTTGTAACAATTTTAGTGATTCCGTATGTTCTATTTGCTCAATACCTGAACGTTTTGTCATCACGATCTTTGTTGAATAATTCTGCGCTAAAATCATCTCGCGATATAACTCAAGCATATCCACAAGATCTTTCTCGTCCATGCTTCTACTGCTACTAGCGAGCATTACGGTAGCGACTAAATTAATCGCATTCACCGTCGCTGCTTGATTAATGTTAGACATGATATTTTTTGAAAGTGAGCCAATAATATCCCGCATCCATGGTGGACGCATTTCATCATCATATTCTTCAGAAGCCCACTGAGGCCGATTTTTATCTAAAATCTGATTCAAATAAATCGGTTCACCGAAATTGGTTTGTACCTTGCCATATTCACCTCGAATCTTGAGGATTGATTTTATTGAGTTGATAAAGGTCTCACTTTTTTTATCTTCACCCGATAATTCTGCTTGATAGGCTTTACCTTCTAGTAATTTTTCATAGCCAATATAAACAGGAATAAACGCCACAGGCCTCTTTCGATACTTTAAAAATCCTCGAACTGTCATTGCTAACATTCCAGGTTTGGCTTGCAATAAACGCCCGGTTCGGCTACGCCCCCCCTCGACAAAATATTCTATCGGAATACCTTTTGACACAAGCTCTGCAACATACTCAAACATCACTGTCGAATAAAGCTCATTGCCTTTAAAGCTACGACGGATAAAAAACGCTCCTCCGCCACGCAAAATCGTACCAATAATCGGCATATTTAAATTCTTGCCCGCAGCAATATAAGGTATCGCAAGACCTTCAAAAAATATAACGTAAGAAAGTAGTAAATAATCGATATGACTACGATGGCAAGGTACATAAACCAACTCATGCGTTAAAGCGATTGTTTTAAGTTCATCATTATTATGAACATCGATACCCGAATAAAAACGATTCCAAAATGATGATAACGCCCTTGTCATCACTTGAATCGTCACATTGGTACAATTGGCTACGATCTCGTTTAAATAGCGGCTAGCCTGCATACTCGCTTTTATTGTTGTAATTCCGTCTTCTTTGCTACGACGACTGATTGCATTTTGTACTTCTGGTTTCATGATTAAATCACGAACCAAAGTGCGTCGGTGAGATACATCGGGCCCTAGAGTTGCGGTACGAATATCCTTCAAACGTTTTGCTAAAGTTTGCTGTAAAGAATCGATAATTTCATCGTCTCTTTGCTCAGCATAATCCTCACCACGATATGAAATAACATCGGAATATTGAATAAAATTACTGCGACCTTGAAATATCGTTCTAAAAAACGTTCGTGTTCGACCAGCCAATCCCCAAGATTCGGCAAATAATAATTGCACCCAGTGTTTTTGTTTCGCCACGGGCCGACCCCAAAATATTTGCACGGGTAAAAGTTGGATCTCTTGATCGGGTGATTCGCGTAAATTCTCAACGATTCCGCGTAACATTCTTGAACGTTTAGGTTGCTGTTCTAGCCATGCCTTAAACGGCTGACGAGGTGCAATGGTATACACAGAACGCCACTCACTGAGTTCTGGCATGTCAATCGCTGCCATTGGTGCAGGTAAGCCATGTTTTTCACATTGTTGCTCTAATACTAAAAGGTTTGTCCAAGAACGCGTTTCAAGAACGTAAATAACTGGAAGTTCAGGGTTTACCGTGAGTTTCTCAATATCTGAAGGAATGGTCTCTGTCTTAACCCACAGATAGAGAACTTTTCGACCAAGATAATTAAATAAACTCATATATTTAGAGTATAGGAAAGAAACAACACTAAAAAAGCTAATAAATAATCATAATCCAGTAGAAATCTCATCTAAAAAAGACACCCCCCCACTTTTGAGTGGTTTTCCAAACCTCACTCTTCGAGTAGTCTTCACGATACTCCAACATTGTATTGGCTAATATACAAAGCAAATATCATTAATACAAAAAAAGCCCACTTAAAAAGCGAGCTTTGATCTAGTACAACTAAAATTTGGTGCCGATGGACGGAGTCGAACCGTCACTGCTTGCGCAACACGCCCCTCAAGCGTGCGTGTCTACCAATTTCACCACATCGGCGTATTGAGCGTTATTTTGGTATATCTGTAGGAGCAGTTTCATCAGTCGCAGGAGCCGCTGACCCAGCAGGAATATCTACCGGAGCAGTAGCTCCATCTGCCGCTGGCGCAGTCACTGTGGTAGGAATGATTGATTCTCCTATTGCTCCGTCAGGATGAGCAACTAACCAAGCTAACATGAGTGAATTTGAGAAGAATACAATTGCCAACCCTGTAGTCAGTTTGGTTAAAAAGTTTCCTGAGCCTTTTGATCCAAACACTGTGCCAGATGCACCACCACCAAACGCAGCGCCTGCGTCCGCACCTTTACCATGCTGTATCAGAACAAGACCAATAATACCCAAAGCCACAAGAATTTGGATAATTAATAAGACGTTATATAACATGAAAAACCTTTAACCTATTTTGTATTTAAGTTCTCACTTAAATGCTTAAATTAATAATAATATCGTTATTTACCAGCACGGCAAATAGCTAGAAAATCTTCTGCTTTTAACGCAGCACCACCGATTAAACCACCATCAATATCAGGCATTGCAAATAACTCATCTGCATTGCCACCATTAACACTGCCACCGTATAGAATTTGTACTTTTTCAGCAACACTTGAGTTTAATGCTGCAATCTTACCGCGTATAAACGCATGCACATCTTGAGCTTGTTGAGGAGAAGCTGTCATCCCTGTACCTATTGCCCAAACTGGCTCATATGCGATAACTGCATCAGCTAATGCTTCAACACCTTCTAAATCTATCACAGCATCTAATTGGCGAGCTACTACTGATTCCGTCACACCTTGTTCACGCTCTTCAAGTAGCTCACCTATACATAGAATAGGTTTTATTCCATGCTT
Source organism: uncultured Cocleimonas sp. (assembly GCA_937974135.1). Lineage (GTDB taxonomy): Bacteria > Pseudomonadota > Gammaproteobacteria > Thiotrichales > Thiotrichaceae > Cocleimonas. The sequence goes on from CALJIH010000298.1 coordinate 21,479, forward strand.
ACGCGCTGCTGCAAACTTATTTGCAGTATCAGCGTCTTTTTCAGCAAAAAGAGTTCGTCTCTCAGAATGACCTACAATTGCATACTTACAATCGAAATCATTCAGCATGGAACCAGAAATTTCACCCGTGTATGCACCTGAATCATGCTCTGAAATACTCTCAGAACCATAAGCTAGATTTGTTCCTTGCAGTAATTCTTGGACGTGTGGAATGTAAATATAAGGAGCACAAACAGCAACATCGGTTTGTGATTTAACACTACCGTCAGACATTCCATCAAGAATACCCTTTAATAACTCAGTAATACTCGCTTTAGAGCCATTTAATTTCCAGTTGCCTGCCACAAGGGTGTTACGCATCTGCTTCTCCAGACTATCTTTTTAAGAATCGCGGAAGGTTAACCTTAGGACATCAATAAATCAAATGATTTGTTCTCTAGCTGGCGACTTTCTCGACCACATCAGCGATAGATTGAGCGTGTTTTTGAGTATCTCCTTCATTTTCAGCTTCTACCATGACCCGAATCAGTGGTTCTGTGCCAGAAGGCCGAAGTAATACTCTGCCAGTATCACCCATTGCAGTTTCTGCAGCTTTAACCGCAGCTTGTATGCTTACGTTTTCTTTTAGATTGATTTTATCTTTAATTCTTACATTGATCATGGTCTGTGGGTATTTATTCATGACTTGCTTTAATTCATGCAACGTTTTTCCACTTTTGAAAACCGCATATAATACTTGTAAAGCAGCAATTGTTCCGTCACCTGTAGCAATTCTATCTCGAACAATAATATGCCCTGATGATTCGCCCCCCAGTACACCGCCTGATTGTCGCATTTGCTCCATTACATGACGATCACCAACATCAGCACGATGAAAATTCAATCCCATCGCATTCACAGACTTTTCAAGTCCTAGGTTACTCATTAAAGTACCGACAACATCGTTTTTGAGGCCTTCTTCTTTTAATCGATGTTCGGTAAGAATAGCCAAAACTTCATCACCATTGATCACATCTCCGATATGATCAACCATCATCAAGCGATCACCATCACCGTCTAAAGCAACACCAACATCTGCTTTTGTTTCGATTACTTTAGCTTTTAACGCATCTAATGAGGTAGCACCACAGTTTTCATTGATGTTAAAACCATTGGGTGAGGTAGCTATTTCAATTACTTCAGCGCCTAGTTCAGAAAATACATGAGGACTAACGTGATAAGTCGCGCCATTAGCACAATCAACGACTATCTTCATACCGTTGAACGTTGCATCAACTGGAATTGAGCGCTTGCAAAATTCTATATATCTTCCACCTGCGTCATCAACCCGCTCAACTTTTCCTAGCTTATCAGAACTTACTGTCTCGATATCACGATCAAGGTATTCTTCAATCATTAATTCGGTTTTATCACAAAGTTTGGTGCCCTCACCGGAGAAAAACTTCACACCATTGTCTTGATAAGGATTATGCGATGCACTAATCACGATTCCAGCTGACGCTCTAAACGCCGTGGTGATATAAGCTACTGCTGGCGTTGGCATTGGGCCTAATAAACGGATATTGACACCCGCTGCCACCAAACCTGCTTGTAATGCAGATTCAAGCATATAACCTGAAATACGTGTATCTTTGCCGATAACGACTAATGGGGTGCCTTCAGCAGCCAACACTTTGCCTGCTGCCCAACCAAGTTTCAAAACAAAATCAGGTGTCATAGGTGATTTACCTATTTCACCACGAATACCATCTGTACCAAAATATTTTCTTGTCATAATTTTTATTTTCTACTTTGATTTATAAGGTGCATTGATCAAGTTTTATCAATAAATTATAGCACTAAAGCATAATTTAATGATTAAAAAGCGACGAAACATAAAATATGAATTTTTTTCTACTCCAAAAATACATGCATTAGTGTCTAAGTATTGAAGAAAAGTTTATTTTACAATCAAAAAAGTAGGAGGTGAATTTTGAACATTAAAAAAGGACGCAATATGCGTCCTTTTCTATTTACTTGGTTAATTTTTACTAAGCAGGATCTACAGCCGCATCTGCTTTATCGTCTTTAGATTTATCATCTTCAGCAATAGCTTTAGGATCAACAGAAGAGCCACCATCACCATCATCCAAAGGCGTATCATCATCAGACCAACCTTCAGGTGGAGGCGGAACATCACCTTTCATAATCACATCGATTTGATCTCTATCAATCGTTTCGTACTTGATAAGAGCCTCAGCCATGATATGTAATTTATCGATGTTTTCTTTTAATATTTTTTCAGCACGATCGTAGTTTGAATCAATAATGCTTCTAACCTCATCATCGATTTCATGCGCTGTATCATCAGAAACCGCTTTTGCTTGAGCAGCGGCCGAGCCTAAATAATTTTCTGCTTCTTCATCAATGTATGACAGAGGCCCTAGCTTTTCAGAAAGTCCCCACTTAACGACCATATTTCTTGCAATAGAAGTCGCACGCTCAATATCGTTTGATGCACCTGTCGTTACACCTTCTTTACCAAGAATCATCTCTTCAGCGATTCGACCACCAAATAAGGTTGAAATCTGGCTTTCTAAATTTTGCTTGCTAGCACTGTACTTATCTTCTTCAGGTAAGAACATTGTCACACCTAAAGCGCGCCCACGTGGAATGATCGTCACTTTATAAACAGGATCATGATCAGGAACAATTAAACCAACAATCGCATGACCAGCTTCATGATAAGCCGTATTTGATTTTTCTTTTTCATTCATCACCATGGACTTACGCTCAGCACCCATCATGATTTTATCTTTAGCTTTATCAAACTCTTCCATCATGACAACACGTTTATCACCACGTGCTGCAAATAATGCTGCTTCGTTAACTAGATTAGCTAAATCTGCACCAGAGAAACCTGGAGTACCACGCGCTAAAATTGCAGGTTTAACGTCATCACCTAATGGTACTTTGCGCATGTGAACTTTTAGTATCTGCTCACGACCACGTACATCAGGTAGTGGCACAACGACTTGTCTGTCAAAACGACCAGGTCTTAATAATGCTGGATCAAGTACATCTGGTCTGTTGGTGGCCGCAACAACGATTACACCTTCAGTTCCTTCGAAACCATCCATTTCTACTAGCAATTGGTTTAATGTTTGCTCACGTTCATCATTTCCGCCACCCATGCCTGCGCCACGTTTACGACCAACCGCATCGATCTCGTCAATAAAGATTATGCATGGCGCATGTTTTTTTGCTTGCTCAAACATATCTCTAACACGCGATGCACCCACACCAACAAACATCTCAACGAAATCTGAACCTGAAATACTAAAAAATGGTACTTTTGCTTCACCAGCGATTGCTTTTGCTAATAATGTTTTACCTGTACCTGGAGAACCTGCAAGTAGAACACCGCGTGGTATTTTACCGCCTAATTTTTGGAATTTACTGGGATCACGAAGAAATTCAACCATTTCGAATACTTCGTCTTTGGCTTCTTCACAACCTGCCACATCAACAAAAGTAACTTTTACCTGATCTTCCGTCATCATGCGAGCTTTACTCTTACCAAATGACATCGGGCCGCCTTTACCGCCGCCGCCCTGCATTTGGCGCATAATGTAAATCCACAATCCTATGATAAGAATAAATGGTATGGTATTGACTAAGATATCAACAAAAACTGAACGCCCTTCAGGCTCTTTAACATCAATTTTGGCACCACTGATGATCAGTTGATCGATCAATTTAGGGTCGTTGTAAGGCGCATATGTTTGGAACTTTCCACCACTGCCTTCACCTGTGATATTTTGTCCACTGATTTGAACTTCGCTCACACTTTTTTGCTCAACTCTTTGAATAAACTCAGAATATGAGAGATTGTTCGAAGGAGCTGTGGGTACATTGAACTTACTAAAAACAGCTACAAGTACTACTGCGATAACAACCCACATTAAAATATTTTTATTTAAATCGTTCAAAAAAGTATCCTCTACTTAATTTTTATCTATCTAATGATATGAAAATGATAGTCCAATCTTACACTAATTACTTAGCAATTAAGCAACAATAAAACTAACTGAATCAAACCTCAATTAACCCTTGAATCCTTGAGCCACAACATACACCTCACGACTTCTTGGACGTGATGCTTTGGGTTTTCTAACTTTAACTTTAGTAAAATGACTTCTTACATCTTTTAAGAAAGCTTCTGAACCATCACCTTGAAACACTTTTGCAACAAACGAACCACCGGGTTTTAGTATCTGACAAGCCATATCTAACGAAAGTTCGCACAAATAAATTGAACGCGGCTGATCTGTCGCTTCTACACCAGTCATATTTGGGGCCATATCCGAAATTACAACATCTGCACGGTAATTTTTTTCAGATTTTTCCGAATCTGATGGATTAGCATTCAATACGCCCAAAATTTCATTTAAGACGCTTTCTTCCGTAAAATCCCCTTTTACGAACTCCACAAATGGTAATGGATCAATAGGTAAGATATCGCTAGCAACTACTCGCCCATTCGAACCTACTAGTTCAACAGCATACTGACTCCAACCGCCAGGTGCAGCACCTAAATCGACCACCTGCATGTTTGGCCGGATTAAATTATCTTTTTGTTGGATTTCTTGTAACTTATAAATAGCACGTGATCGATATCCTTCTTTTTGCGAGCGTTTGACATATTCATCATCAAAATGCTCTTTTAACCAGTCACCACTGCTTTTACTTCTCGCCATTCTAATCGGTACTCTTTACAATTCAGGGTATGAAGACATTAGATAAAACACAAATAAAACAGCTTAAAGCATTAGCTCATAAACTCAAGCCAATTGTCACAGTAGGACAACATGGAATGAAAGATTCCATCAATGATGAATTAGCCATTGCCATTGAATTTCACCAGTTAATGAAAGTGAAAATTAATTTAGGCGACAGGGTAGAAAGAGACAAACTCGTTGAAGAATTAACCAAGGAACATAACGCAGAATTAGTGCAACGCATTGGTAATATTGCAGTTCTTTATCGACGTAATTTTGACAAAGAAAATCTACTCAAAAAGTCTTAAAAAGACACCCCCCTACTTTTTAAAGGTTTTGATGTCATAGCAAGCTACAACTTGCTATGACCACCATCACAAAAAGGGCCATTTTTTGTATGCTTACAACCGCATAAACCGTATTTTTTTGATTCATCAACACTAAACTTCATCGGTTCTAAATGAGTTTCTTTATGAGAACCATCACAAAACGGTTGGTTTTCAGAACGACCACAAGTACACCAGTAGTAATCTTTATCAGCCTCTAACTCAACAACGTAAGGTCCTTTTTTTGCAATCACTGGGTTCGATCGATGTGGCATCTCGTGCTCCTAAAAAATAATAAGCGATCAGTATATCGTTTTAGGTAATATTTTTAAAATGACTACGGCAATTTGCTGAAATACGCGATTTTTTCATGTAGGACGCCATCTTCGTGGGCTTTTATCACCGCACTTCCTTGTAAATCAGTACCATTTGCATGCCACCAACACCAAACAGTCGCTGTATTTTCACTGTCGTAGTGAATCATGGTATCGGAGTAATTGAGAAAAGGATTTGCATTTTCTTCGGCTCCTAATTCAATAGCTAAAGCCTTAAAATCATTCACAAATTGAACAAACTCATTCCGCTGAATCGTACCCGTATCAGGATCATCATAAGTAAAGCTTTCGTTTGTCGCAGGCAGACTAATTTCGCCATCTCCCATTTTCCAGCCTTGCAAATAGGTTTCTATGTTTGAATCTAGTTTTTTATTTTTCATAATGAATGATTTATTTTAAATAAAACGATTATATTTAATGCAAAGATCTCATATAAAAAAAGGGATGCCTAATTATATAAAAAAGACACCCCCCTACTTTTATGGCATTTCTATTATGAAGGTGTTGGCATATCTGCTGCATCAATACCGGGAACGACAGTAACACCTGAGAGTTGTTTCCAGTTAACAGGATAAGCCGCATAAAAAATGATGCACTTATCATCACATTCATACTTCACGTGATTATCTTTAGGGACAAACATTAAATCGCCAGGATTCAATTCGTAGTCTACTTCATCAACTACAAGCCTGAATGTACCTTCTAAACAATAAATGAGTTCATCACAGGTTAAATCCCATGGTACTGAAATCTTGTTTAGGGCGTTAATGCCACCGCACATACTGGTGCTGTTATCTACATTTACAAATGGTTTGATGAAGGTACCGTTTTCTGGAAGACCATCGATTCGATCTTGGATATCCGCAATACGGAATACGCTAGGTGCTGTCATGTTTTCTCCTTAATAGTTTAAAATTTATTATAAATAGTGAGTAATTACTGCAATAACTCTGCGATGGAGTTATCCAGAAATGCTTCGAATTTAGGCTCATTACCTGGCGATGCCACACAATGCCCCCATGGAGAGTTAAAAATGCGTAACTCTCCATTTTTAATATATTTTACTTCTAGTTGATTATCTTCAGGTCGAAAATAAAGATCGTTATCACAAACGATGACAATGGTTTTTGCTTCAATCGCTTTTAATGCCGCGATAAAATCCCCATTGTAGGGTTCTTGTCTACTGATATCGCTTTGTTGCCATGTCCAGAGCTTGCAAAGTAGATCATTCGCATCCCAATCGAGATGGTCTTGCTCCCAGTCTTGTAATAATGCTTCAGCGCTATCAAAGCCTTTAAGCCGATACATTTCTTCACGATAGAACGTTTGTGAAAAAGCCCAACCCGCATAGATTCGGCCAAAAGCTTTTAAGCCTTTAACAGGTGGCTCGGTATAATTACCATCAGCATAAACTGCATCAGCCTGCAAAGCGGCCTTTACACCTTCGAGAAAGACAATATTATGCTCAGATGTTTTTGCTGAAGCCATAAATGGCAAAATCGCTTTTACCATTTTCGGGTATTGCGCTGCCCATTGATATGCCTGACAACCTGCCATCGACCAACCTGCAACTAAAGCAATTTCTTCAACTCCCAACTCTTCAGTTAACAATTGATGCTGCGCTTTAATATTGTCAAACAACGTTATATTGGGAAAACCGCCCAGAAGTGGTGGGGTGTCTTTTAAGGTATTGCTTGGGGATGATGAAATGCCATTACCAAACATATTCACTGAGACAATAAAGTGTTTTGCAGGGTCTATCGCACGCCCATCACCAAAGAAACCCTCGTTGCGCATATGACTGCCTGTATAGAAAGTCGGCAACACTACAACGTTGTTTTTCTCAGTATTTAACTGTCCATAGGTTTTATAAGCCAGTTTTGCATTTGGTAAACTCCCACCTGCTTGCAGATGGAAGTCTCCTAATTCATAAACGCTGTAATCATTACTCATATGACGGATTAGTATAGTCTCAGATACTCTTGAACTTCCCAATCAGTCACTGCTTGGTGATAACGTTCCCACTCATCTACTTTGTAGGCGAGATATGAATTTAACATCACTGGACCAAGAACTTTCTCAGCTAACTTATCCTTACGTAATGCCTCGGTAGCCACCATCAAGTTACGTGGTAGTCTGCGAATACCTGCTTCAGCCGTTTCTTCTTCGGTCATTGAATACAAATCGAAATCCGTTGGCTTACCAGGATCGACTTTATTTTCAATACCTTCAACCACCGCACACAATGTAAACGCTAAAGATAAATACACATTCATCGTCATATCTGCCGCACGATTTTCGATACAATAACGACTTTGTGGTAAACGGAATTGCGCAGAACGATTGTTAAAACCGTAAGTGATATTGGTTGGCGCCCACGTTACCGTTCCACCTTCAAAACCACCTACTCTTGGTACCAATCCGTTATACGAATTTACAGTAGGACAGGCAATCGCAGTAATCGCCTCTGAATGTGCCATCAAGCCACCAACGGCCCAGCGTGATTCATCACTCCAGCCATCTTTATCATTACCAAAGAGGTTTTTATCGCCACCAACTTCTGTTAAAGAGAAGTTGATATGCGCGCCAGAACGCCAATCACCAACAGTTGGTTTTGGCATAAAGGTGATGAACATGCCGTGCTTTTTCGCCACTTCTTTTAGGAGTAAACGTAAGAACACTAAACGATCCGACATTTCAACGAGATTGGTGTAATGAAAGTCTAATTCGAACTGCGAGTAAGCACCTTCAGCAACCACATCGTGCATATTCCAGCCAAGATCTTCGACGATATCAATCAACTCTTTTAAAAATGGCATCGAATCAATCGAATACTCAACATCATAACCAAATGCCTGTCGACGTGGACGAAGTCCATTCTCAGGGTCATTATCAATGGCTTTTACAGGTTTTCCTTCGTCGTTATAACGAAGCGCAATGAATTCAGGTTCGATACCACAGTGGCCTTCATAACCTTTTTCAGCGGCATCTCGCACAGCACGTTTTAGCGCCTGTCGCGGGCACACATTGTAAGGTTTATCTTCCCAATAAATATCAGCAAAAATTATCGCAGTCGTTGGATCCCACGGACAAATATAGATTGCATCTAAGTCAGGCACGATTACTTGATCAGAATCCGCTGGCGTTAACTCAGGAACAAAGGAAATTGAATGAATCGCAAATTGTGGACCTTTTCCCATACAAAGTGGCTCAAAATCACTCATTGGTACTGGTTTTGTTTTTGGGATACCAAATAAATCAATCCAAGTTGACATAACATATTGCACGCCTGCATCTTCTAGCTTCTTTTTTTCTTTTTTTATTCTTGCTGCACTTGGCAAAGCATCTGCAAAATTTTCATAATAGGTATTACTCATCTCATCCTCCTTAATTTTGGTCTCAACTAACCATTGTTTTGGCGTTTTAATAAGAATTGATTTTTAAACATTTCAATTCCTGACATGACTTCAATTTGATCAATATCTTCGCTTTTGAAACATTGTGTTTCTAAAAAATATTGGAATGCTTCTGTGGTCTCGCAAACAACTTCAATCAACAAATCAAAGCGTCCTGACACCCAAATCACATAGACTACTTCTGGAAACTCAGCTAAACGTTCAGCGACTTTTCTGGGGGTTGACGGCGATGCGATCTTTATCCCGATCATTGCATCAGCTTTGTATCTGATAACCATCGGATCTGCGAGCGCGACAATTTTAAGCAAACCACTTTGTTTCATTGATTGCACACGATTTCGTATCGTTCCTTCCGATACATCTAATGCTCTAGCCACATCTTTATAGGGCATGCGTCCGTCTTCTTGTAACAGCTTAATAATCTCTTGATTTAAATCATCTTCTGGAGAAGCAATTCCAAGAGACTTCCCATCTGAAATTGTTGTTGCCGTTGCACTTGCCATTTAACCCTTACCGTTAATAGATTATAAATATGATCGAAACGACCATTATTTATGATAAAAACACTATTATCAATTCAAATTGACGATAACGTAAAATATAGACTATTATTTTGCTTATATCGTAGATTATTTGCATTTAATTATAATCTAGCGCAAAAGATAGGATGATTCAGTCTTATGGAAAATGTGATAAATACTTCATTATTAAAAGATTTTAATAAAAACATACAGCCATTACGGGGGCTACCCGGGGCTGCTTATACCAGCGAAGATTTTCGTCAATTAGAGAAATCTCAGATTTTTTCTAACACATGGGTATTTATTGGTTTTGCACACCAAATACCAAAACCTGGGGATGCATTCCCTATCAGTGTTGCTGATCAGCCTTTATTTGCTGTTCGAAATAAAAACAATGAAGTTACTGCATTTCATAATGTTTGTAGACATCGTAATTTACAGTTGATCGACGAGCCGGCAAATTGTGGCAGAATGATTCGTTGCCCTTACCATAGCTGGACTTATGATTTAGAAGGTCAGCTCCGAGGTACACCTTATTTTGGCGGTGATGCAACCACACCCGTCGAAGGTTTTGATATGAATGAACACAATTTACTAGCCGTAAATTGTCGTGTTTGGCATGATTGGATTTTTGTTAACTTGAATAAAAACCCAGAACCATTTGAAGATTTTTTGTCACCACTTAAAAAGGTGTTAGCTGATAACGATGTGACCCAATACAAACCCGTTGCCATAGTTGAATTTGGTGAAGTCGCTTGCAATTGGAAACTTTTGATGGAGAATTTCATCGAGCCTTATCATGTACAATTCGTACATA
>CALJIH010000299.1 GCA_937974135.1 uncultured Cocleimonas sp.
GTATTCCTCTAGAGTTTGCGGGCGCATGCGTTCTGCGAGAGGTTTATTCTCGGAAGACTTATTAATACTGGTGGGAGTGTTCGGGGTATTCACGTTTAAATTGTAGCATTCAAAATAAAAAGGCATAGCTAAAAGTGGTAAAAAGTACGGGGGTGTCTTTTTGAACCTTTTTTCGGGTATAATCTCCTTATAATACAAACAAGTAGGGGCTACTTGAGCAGTATCTAATTAAGTTTACATTTATTTACAGAACTTGTTTCTGTCTGCGTAGACTAATAATTAACAACAAAATATCTTGAATTAATGTGTCATTGTTTGAATGACCTTAGGGGAATTACCGTGCGCTTTTTAAAATCAATATCCGTTTTAATCCTTACTAGCACTTTGTATGCCTGTGGTGGCAGTGGTGGGGGTGGCACACCTGATATTCCCGTTCCTTTGATAAAACCTTTTGACACTACATTGAATGCAGATAACTCTGGCTTTGTTACGGTTTCTGGCAAAGCGACGCCGAATGCAGAGATTACTGTCACTTTTCCAGATGGTAGTAAACAACAAACCACTGTTGATAGCCTCGGTAACTACTCATTAAAAAGTAATGCACCGCAAAATAATGGTTCAGTGGAGATTGATAGCGAAGACAACCAAGGCAATACATCAGCAACGACATCAAGAACATTTACGGCTAACTTAGATTCTGTTGATGTTCTAAAAGCACTTTATAAAGCCACGGGTGAAATGCCAGAGCTACCCTTTAAACCCTCGTTAGGCATAAATACCGAAGCACCACAAGGTGGTGTAGATACGGCAGGTATGCCCATGCCGTTTGCAGATATTTTTAGAACAGCTCGTCCATTTGGTGAATTATCAGCCGTAGGTACTGTTTTTGATGAGAATGGCTGGCCGATACAATTTGCGGATGGAATTAATTTTGCGCGGACTAAATTATTACAAGGCGCGTTGGGCGACTCGATTCCAGAAGGGATTTACACTGTTATTTATGAAGGCGATGACACACTTGAATTTGGCACTTCAGGCGCGGTTAACGACCTTAAAAAGGTTGATGGAGAGAATAAATACACCTTTGAGTTATTGCTTGAAGAGTTTGACTCAGAAAACGAAGTCGCTGCAGCAAGTACCAATGAAATCAATATGAACATTAGAGGAGCAACGAGTAGTACCACCAATATGAAAAATATTCGTATTGCCATGCCCGGTGGTACTTGTAGCGGGAATCCTTTTTTACGCGTGGATAGTCAAGCTGATTGTCCTGATGGAAAAGTCTTTGAATCATTTGCGGAGCGTTTAGAAGCTGATCGTAATGCGATTATTTTCAATCCTGATTACCTATTATTTTTACGTAACTTCAAAGTAGTTCGGATGATGAACCTGATGGAGTCTAGCCTCAAAAAGCTTTGTTTTAGCCCTGATGATTGCCCAGAAATCGTAGGTACTTGGGATCATCGCGCCATGATGAATGATGCAGTCTGGGGTGGTAATGATGGTAGAACGCCTGATGAAGATCATAAAGGGGTGCCGATTGAAGTCATGGTTGCTTTAGCAAATACGATACAGCGTGATATCTGGGTGAATATGCCACATGTGGCGACAAACGATTATGTTAAAAACTATGCGAAGTACGTGCATGACAATCTAGATTCCAATTTAAAAACTTATGTCGAATATTCTAATGAAATTTGGAATCCTGGTTTTGCAGCGCACAACTACGCAATCGCCAAGGGTAAAGAACTAGATTTAGATACGGTTCCTGAAGCATTTGAAGGCAGTAATCGAGATGCTAATTATTTTGCCAGACTTCGTTATACCGCAATTCGCGCTGAGGAGATGTTTATCCTTTGGAAAGCCGAATATGGCAGTGCCAGTGACACTCGTTTAGTACGTGTTTTAGGCTCATTTATAGGCGATAGAATTCTTACTGAACAAATGTTACAAAGTGTGGTTAATCCTTCTAATATTGATGCCGTTGCAATTGCACCCTATTTCTTTGGCTGCCCAGTTGAAGCACAATGTATTGATGCTGAGAAAAACTTGCTAACCGCAACCACGGTTGATGATATTTTTGACATTCTTGATCAGACTGCGGATGTCGATGTTAAGTCAATCGATGGCACTATCGAAGCGGTTAAAAATCAACTCACAGTAACTAGTGCGAATAATTTGAAATTAGTGTCTTACGAAGGTGGTCAGCATTTGGTGACCGGTGTATTCGGTAGCAATATTGAAGATTCGGATAAGCCCAGACTACGCAAACTATTTAACGATGCTAATCGTGATCCAAGAATGAAACAGCGTTACATTACCTTCTTAGATGCATGGAGAAATTTGGTAGACGATGGTGCGACCTTATTCACCTTGTATACCCTGCCACAATCGTTCTACCGCTTTGGTAACTTTGGCATTAAAGAACATTTGAATAAGCCTAGAAGCGAATCACCCAAGTTTGATGGCGTGATGACTTTCCAAGAAACTGTTGGAGATTGTTGGTGGGATAATTGCAATCCTTAATCTGTAACAATTAAAAAAGACACCCCCCCCCCACTTTTAGGGGGTTCTAATTCGTCTAAACAATTCTTCGTCCAACAAACAAAAATATACTTAGTAGCCCTGAAACTACAGAGCTAATAATACTTAAGAATAATTCAGTCGTTCGCTTAAGTACTCTAGTGGTACGAATCACGCCCTTCCCTAATAACTTGAATAAGCCTTTAGTTTTAGCGCCATGTTTGAGAGTGACTTTTTCTAAGTGTCTTAAATCATCAGTATTTTCTACGTACTTCAACAAATACAACGTATCTGCTGTAGAACTCGATTTGCGGATACTATTCACTCTGGTCGCTAGCGCTTGTAGCGGTTTTATAGCTTCGGGTTTATAGGCTGACTTTGCTGCACGACGAAGATTGTTAATGCTTTTATCCTGTTTTGCTATACGAGTAAAAGCAGGCCAATCAAATACTTTACGCCCAAGTTTAAGTAAATGTTTTTGAAATCGTGCACTTAGACGTTGTGATTTTACAGCGAGCTTAAACGTTGATGCACCCGCTTTGACTGGTGCTGATGCACCTAAAGAGCCAACCGTTAAAGCAGTTAAACCAATACCTGTACCTGAAAGCACAACAATTAACTCATTTACTGGCTTACCTGCTTGATGGTTAAGGTATTCCTTGCGTAAATCGCGCACATCTCCAACTACAGTAAAATCAGCACTTACAGCACCGGCAACTCCAGCCAAATTGGAACTTTCACCTTTGGCAAAGCCTTTAGCAAAATCTGAAGTGTTTTTAACGATACGTTTAAAAGGCCTATCTTTTTGTTTAATCTGTCTTTCGTAGTAGTCGACATCAATTGTTAATTGATGCTCTTTTGCAATCTCAATGTAAGTTTTCGCTTCCTCAAACTCGGCATCATTAATAGCAGTTTGAATCTGATAAGCGAGCTCAGTTGGGGTGATTTTTTGTTTAATTTGCTGAGCGACATCACTCAATGTTTCTGTGTAATTCCAGTGTTGACCTATTTGAGCAACACTGATTGCAAAGACGCTGATGGAAGATATCAGTAGCAGCGATCGAACTAAATTTTTTAGTGGAGAATTCTGTTTAAGCGCCCTTTTCAAGTGGAATCCATTTGCCTTTAATTAGGCCCTCAATGGGTTGAAAGTTAGATTTATAATTCATTTTTCGACAATCTTTTATCCAGAAACCAGGATAAACATATTTCATATTTTTTTCTTTGGCTACTTCTACCTGCCATAATATGGCGTATACACCTAGACTGCGTTTACTGCCAAATTCGGGATCAAAAAAAGTATATACAGCTGATAGACCTGATTTGACTTGATCTGTTACAGCGATTCCCAATAAACGTTCTTGCTGTGTTCCTTCAGTGCTTTCATCAATTTGATAAAACTCATAAAAGATAATATCGCACCAATCTGCTGTGAGAAATTTTTCGACACCTTCGTAGTCAAGACTCTCATGCCTACTTTCTAAGTATCTCTGATAGATCGGTAAATATTCTTGTTTGAAACCAGACTTACTGGTTTTGACTACGATGTCTTGATTAAGTTTCCAAATGCGTTTTTGACTTCGGCTGCGCTTAAAATCCTCTACTGGAATTCTTGTGGTTACGCATTTTTCACAGGTATGACAATAAGGTCTATATACTTGATCCCCACTGCGACGAAAACCATTTTGAATTAAGTAGTCATAGACTTCAGGGTTCATTTCATAATCAGGATCTACTACCGCATTCCGCGCAATTAAGCCTGGAATATACGAGCAAGGGTGCATAGCTGTTGGAAATATTTTGAGCGGTTGATCTAACTTCATTTTTAAAAATTATCCTTATTACACTTATTTTCTACATTTATTATTTATTTATTTTTCAATAAGTTGCTCATAAAAAAGTAAGCTTTATTGTTGTTAAAGATTAAGAATATTGCCGTATTAAATCATTATTTCAGTATCTTTCAAACGAGCTCAGTTTAGCAATTTTCATTAAATTATCTAGTATTATTTCTACAATTAAAATTAACTTTAGATAATAAGTAACTATTTTAATTGTAAATTTATTTAGAATAGGTTTATTATATAAAGGATCAAATTTAGGGCAACTTGATATCTGATTAAAAAATCATCATAAAAAAATATTCTTTCAGGATTAGTTAAAATGCGAATCGGAAACTTTAGACTTCTGCTAATACTTTTGACTTTACACGCTGCAACTTGGACAAGCTTAAGTCATGCGCAACAAATTCCATACCCAGCAAGTCAGAACCCTTCTGCTGAATTAAATCTTAAACGTTTTCAGTTTTCTGTTGCTTTGGTGAATGCTGCTTTGGAACGCTTAAAACATAAAGTGACTTATGACGGGAGTTATCGTCGGATTGCTTTTCCTGGTGGTGATGTTCCCAATAATATTGGTGTCTGCACTGATGTTGTGATTCGAGCTTACCGCAAATTGGGAATTGATTTACAAGAGCTAGTGCATCGTGACATGCTATTCAATTTTTCTGCATATCCTAATTTACCCAAATGGAATTTGGTGCGTCCAGATACTAATATAGATCATCGGCGGGTATTAAATTTGCAAGTATTTTTTGCACGCAACGGTGCTAAACTACCCATTTCAACTGATTCGAATGATTATTTACCTGGCGATATTGTAACTTGGAATATCAAACCGGGTATGCCACATATTGGTATCGTTTCGCATAAAGTCAGCAAAGATAAAACCCGGCCCTTGATTGTGCACAACATTGGTAAAGGCCCAAAGTTAGAAGATATTCTTTTTGAAATGCACATAACAGGACACTATCGTTACCAACCTGGCTTACAACATAATCCATCAGTTTTAAGCCAAGCAGGTTTATGAATTAAACAGCGATTCTATTGTTTAAACTGAGAAACGTTCAGCTTCGGTTAATTTATTGAGTGATATATATAATCCCATACAAATAAATAATGAAACCAATTAGGTTTCGGGGAAAAAAATGGGGATTATGTTGCGAAGTCATCCTCGGCTGCGAGCATTTTTGCTTTTAATAATACTAAGCACTAGCCAAATCCACACGCAAACTGCGCAGGCGGAAGTCATAATAATGCCTATCCAAAGGGCTATTCCAACTCAGCCAATAACGACTTTAGAAATTGTCGCTATGATAAAGACTATTTTAAATGGCAGAGTACTTGCATTAAAAAAACAATCAACCTACACAAACCCAGATTGCCACCATGTAAAATTTCTTGAAGACAAAGGCGAATTTCACATGATTCAAATTGGCTGTTTTGTTGATAACATTGTAAAAAACCCTTAGTTAATTCATAAGGTTATAAATTCAATATACGTCCAACTTTTCCTGTGTATAATATCTTCAAATTTTTTAAATTTTCTCTTTAAAATTTTGAACATTTTTCAACCTTACTGACACATACAATAATACCTAAATAAAGTTCTTATAATTATCTGACGGGGGCCAAGCTATGAGAGTACTGATTGTTGAAGACGATACTGACATTCGTGAGCAATTAATCGATACAATGAAAAGCGAAGGTTACGTTGTAGATTCAGCTTCTGAAGGTTCACAAGGTTTATATTTCGCTCTTGAATATCCCATTGATATTGCCATCGTAGATTTAGGTTTACCTGAAGTCAGTGGTTTAGAAATCATCCGAAAACTTCGTGATGCAGGCAAAGATTATCCAGTCATTATTTTAACAGCGAGAACGCGCTGGCAAAATAGAGTTGAGGGTTTGGAAGCAGGTGCTGACGATTATGTCGATAAACCATTTCATCATGAAGAATTATTGGCGCGAATGCGTGCCTTACTTCGCCGCACTGGACGTTGGTCTCAAGCTGAATTCGCTTGCGGTCCGATTCGTTTAAATACATCAGAGCAACGTGTGCTGGTTGACGATGGTGAAATTTCACTCACGGCTTATGAATACAAAGTCATTGAACATTTGATGATGCACGCAGGTGAAGTTATTTCAAAAACAGACCTTACTGAAAGCATGTATGACGATGAATCAGATAGGGACTCGAACGTTATAGAAGTTTTTATCAGACGCTTAAGAATGAAGCTCGACCCAGATGGCACTATCAATCCAATCGAGACATTACGTGGTCGCGGCTATCGCTTCACTTTAACTCGGAATACCTAATAGCAATACCTAAAAAAAACGCTTAAAATACAAGCATGAGTTCTTTAAGAAGTCGGCAGTTTTTAAGTGCCTTAGCGATCATTTTCCTTGGTATTTTACTCCTAGGAAGCGTTCTTTATTATATTACCCAACATAAAGTACTGAAGGATGAAGAATCATCATTAAGCACTGCTGGGCTTGAATTGATGGGCTTTCTTGATTTCAAAGAAGGTAAGTTTGCTATTGATACCAATTCAAAAAATGATTTTCTGGCATTTCTAATTAAAAACAACTTTAGCAAGTTATCTTCAGAAAAATTTGCTTATATTCAACATAATGACAGCGGTAATATTGTTTGGCATAGCCAATACCCTTTTAATGATATCAGTGCTGGTCGTTTTGCTAATGATAAACGCAAAGTATTCACCACATTTTTACTCACAATGCCTGCGGATGTCGATGGTGTCGATATACTCAACCCTGAAGACACTCAAGGAAGAAATGTTTCTAAACTCGATGGTGCTGAAAACTATATTGTTTATGCTCGTGGTTTTAGTTATAAACCCAATGGCACTTATCAACTAATCCTCGCCAAATCTGCGCAAACCCTACAAAAAGGTCATGATGAAATAATCAGAAATATCTTTTTACTATTTTTAATTACGACAGTATTGGTTTTGATATCACAGCTTGTGAGTAGTTATTTTGTGATCACCCCAATACGCCAATTCGAAAGAGAAATTAATAAAATTGAATCAGGCGATCAGCAATTAATCACCAAAGAATACCCTACTGAACTATCTCAAGTTAAGAGTGCAGTAAATGCATTGATAAACGCTGAAAAAGGTCAAAAGCAACGCTATAGAGATGCCTTAGATGATCTTGCTCACAGTTTAAAAACACCACTTTCTGTTTTGCAAAGCTCTGCCGAGAAAAGTCATAATGACACGATAAAAACGCAAGTAGAGCGTATGGACGATATTATTGCTTATCAATTACGTCGTGCAGTGGTAAACGAGCATGGTGGAACCATCATTAAACAACAAGCGGTTAGACCTGTTCTGTATCGATTAAAAGAATCTCTAATAAAAGTTTACCGTGACAAACCGTTTGAAATAGTTATCAACGTTGATGACTTTGCTAAATGCCGAATGGAAGAAGATGACATGATGGAAGTCTTCGGTAATCTTACCAATAACGCCTGTCGCTTCTGTGAAAATATCGTCGAAATAACAGCAACGCAAGATGGTGATGTGTTAATCATCGATATTGATGATGATGGTCTCGGCTTCCCCGATAAAAATCCTGCTGAATTATTGCAACGTGGCATTCGTGCTGATAGTCAATCGGAAGGTCAAGGTATTGGATTAGCCGTAAGCACTGAAATTGTCGAAGCTATTGGTGGCAAAATTGAATTACTAATTTCACCACATGTTGGCGCTAGAGTAAGATTACATTTACCTATGTGATTGCATCGCAATTCTGAATAAAATCATCAAGAGTATAATATGAATGGCGTCCCCACGGGGACTCGAACCCCGGTTCCCGC
>CALJIH010000300.1 GCA_937974135.1 uncultured Cocleimonas sp.
CCCCGTCGAAGATTTGATTTGGGATAACACCAATAAAGCCTTGGATTATCGCGAAGATATTCTCAATATTCATAGCTTGAGCGATGATGCACTTGTGCGTTTGTACGAACGCTTGGAAGAAAGCCAACAAGACAATTACACCGATATCCGCACCATGATCGGTATCGACTTCGACGAGAACACGGTTTGGGGCCAATTAACAATTCTAGAGTTGAAAATTCTTATTTGTTTAGCGATTGGCGAACACGAAGAAGCGTTAGAACTCGTTGGAGACTTTTTACAGTTTAACGACAATACCGTCGAACGCGGTTTGTTCTATCAAGCCATGCATGCGGTGTTAGAGATTGAGCTAGACGAGAATATGGAGTTAGCCGATTACACTGCGAATCTCAAAAGGATGTTTGGCGATGAGAACATGCAAGATGTGATTGGCTCAGTCACAGGTGAAGTTAAATTCCACGGTTTAACTAAAACCAGTATGAAGCTGGAAGGTTTGGATAAACACCTACGTTTGATAGAGAGCTACAAGAAACTGCACTCAGCGCGCGCAAAGTTAGCGATATCATAGTAACAAATGTTTACTACGATCTTTTTAATCGTTTTATTTTTGATTGGACTTTATCTAAGCGGTTTAGGTTTGAAGGGTGTCATTAAGAATGCAAAAACCAAACTGCTTGAAGTAAAGTTGGAAGTGATTGAATTTGAAGAACAAAAAAATCATGACGATCACACCGTTTATGCGCCCGTTTTTCGAGTCTTTTCGGGCGAATATCAAGGCACAACCAAGCTAAGCATTTACGAAGAAGTCACCGATAAACATACCTTAAAAGTCGGTGATATAATCGATGGTTATATCGCC
The DNA here is from genome assembly GCA_937974135.1 of uncultured Cocleimonas sp. Lineage (GTDB taxonomy): Bacteria > Pseudomonadota > Gammaproteobacteria > Thiotrichales > Thiotrichaceae > Cocleimonas. The sequence continues at coordinate 860 of CALJIH010000300.1, forward strand.
TTACCCGAGAAAGAATTACTCGCAAAAGAGAGCCTCCCAATGAAAACCTGGATGCCAAGATGGGTATTGGTAATAGGAGTTGGCCTGATATTGGCAAGTGTATATTTTTCAGGTGTATTTTCTTCTACTAGTTAAAACCCTTTAGCTTTGTATAAATTATTCGGCTACGACTACGCTAAGGGTAGGTTTGCAAACCGCCTGTAAGTAGGGGGGTGTCTTTTTACCTTCAATCACAAATAAGCCAGCATGTAGCTGGCTTTAATTTGCTTAAAACTAATATAACTATTGATGTTTATATAAAATTTAACTCATCAAGTGCCAGCTTGTACTAATGAACTTTCACCACAATTTACTTGAAGTCTAGAATTTTCTGACAAAGTCCCTGAATGATTGGTATCGAATGATGATATAATTGGTATAGGTATAGGTTGGAGAATTTGATTGTCAATCGGTAATGCATCCAAACTAGGTCTGATAAAGAAGCTGCAAAGTGATCCATCCCCAGCCGTAATAGTAAAATTTAAATCCGAACCAACGGTATTACCATATACAGCAGCAGTTATACTCCCCATTGGTGGTGGCGGTATCGTATCAGAAAAAGTATTTGATCCTGGTGCAAATACAATGGGCGTTAGAGGTGGGCCACCTGCATGGGCATCTGATACCAATTTTACGCCACTGCTGGCAGACACAAGAAAACCGGCACCTAGTACCGTGATAAATAACTTATTGCTATTGGTATTTTTCTGTTTAGCTGTTCTATAAGCAACCATACATAATAGAACACTTAATAGAATTAGCATTGTGCCAGACAATGTAGGAATACTAGCAGGGCCTGGTAAATTAAAAGTGACCGTAGCACCCGTTGCGAAGGCTGAGTTAGTGCTTAATAATATAAAAGTGGTTGCAGTGAATTTAGATGTGATCTTGTTAAGGTATTTCATGACTTCTCCTTGTCTTCCCCAATAAATTAACAAGTGAAAGATAGTTCTATTTTAGTAATGAGTCAAATAGCATCTTATTAAACTAACTTAATCCTGAAAAAAACGAGCAAAATGCGAAGAGATTACCTCCAGCAAGTAAAAAGCCAGCGTGTAGCTGGCTTTTAGATACAATATGCATAGCTCAATAATTAAGCAACTGCACGTTCAGAGCCGTAATAATCTTTTAGTCCCGCCATTACGACTTCTTTACTAAACTCAACACCCAACTCAAGCATCGCATCGGCAAAGCGATCTACAATTTCAGTAACGGCTTCTTGATTGATTTGATTTAAGATTCCAATACGAATTTGCGTGGGTTCTGACAGCGTTGGCCAAATACCAAAACCTTGTGCACGACAGTTGCCGACGATTTCTTTTTCTCGACCTGCGTGTGATGCGGGAAGATCCATCACCACAAGACTTGGCATGTTTGATGTTGGTCTACAGCCCATAGCAGTGACTGCTTGCTTCAATGCAGCTTCGTGGTATTCGTATGCTTTGGCTGTTTCTTTACGACCCGCAGTCAGGTAGATTCTTAATGCTTCATGAAAAGACGCTACAGAGAACGATGAATGGGTGCGGTGATAACCGGATGTTTCAGTGTCTACGCCATCTGTTATTCCCCAATGACGAGCAATCAGTAATGGATTGTGTACGTATGTGTAACAACCACGTTTCTTTACAAGATCTATCGCTTCTGGTCTAAATGAAACTGGTGCGTACGAAAGTGGCAGACCTAAAATGCCTTTTTGTGGACAAGATGCCCAAGCAATAATTGCTGGATAATCGTCGATATTGAAATGACCGATACCTAAACTCGATACGGCATCAACCATGCCCATTACACCGTGTTTAGCACAGGCATCATTAAATCCTTGGATGTCATTTACACGGCCGCTTCCTGTTTCGTAGTGCGCCATAAACGCAAACATTGGCTTGTGCTCTGCCATAGCTTCTTCTGCCATTTCAGCACTCACTGAGGTTCCATGAGGTACATTTACCATAATGACATTATCTGGCTGTGGGTCACTTGGATTAGCCGCTAGGTCTTCCTGAGAAGATGCCTTCATGCGAATGGTTAAACCATCAATACCACTAAAAGTACCGTTATTGAAAACCACGACTTTATCGCCGGGTAAGATCAAACTTTGAATGGAATCTAAACCATCCCAACCGGTACCGGCTACACCGAAGGTGTAAACATTTTTTGTGCCCCATGCTTCACGAAGCATGTGTTTGCATTCAATCATGCCGCGCACAACATCGGCTTGCATATGGTCAGCGACTCCTGCATTAGCAAATGCTTGAATCACACGAGGATCAGTATTACCTGGACCGGGTCCAGCCGCTAATGTATGCGGTATTTCTAGTGGGGGGAATATATTCACGGGCTCTTCTTCCTGTATTTATAAATGTCATCTAGCTTTTTAAGTTTTGCGTTTTGCGCGCTCAACCTTGCGAGTATAGCTAGTTTATTTGGGCTTTTATCAAAGCTTACTTATGCTTTTATAATTAAAAATTATAATCATGAAAATAAGATTTAATCATGTAAAAAACCAAAACATAGTAGTGGATAGAGTGAGTGTGGCTATAGCCAAAAGCGACGTTTCTTATCGCTGTTAAACTGATATTGAGGGATTGAGGCTGCAAAAACTCCTAGCCTTGCATAAATTCTATTTACCTTTTCAGAAAACGAAAAGGTAATATCATTCAAAAGTAGGGGGGTGTCTTTTATTGAGTTTTTTAATAAGGTTTTAGAAAGAATCGACCAAGACAAAATCAAATGATCCTGTATTGTCTTTAAGATGTTTAACCGCTCCGTATTCATCGCTGTGGTACCAGTTTCTTGCTTGACTCTCGTCAGGAAACTCAAAAATCACGGTGCGCTTTTGATCGTGATTTCCTTCTAAAATATCAGTCACCATACCACCTAGTAAATACTTACCGTGGTATTGGTTTAAAGAGTCTTCAGAGGCTTCAACGTATTTTTGAAATAACTCAGGTTTAGTAATAGTCGAATGAATAATAATAAATGCTGGCATATCGTTTTCCTTTTTTATCTCTTAATTGAGTTTAGTGTAAATGCAGCTAGCTTTGCATAAATTATTCGGCTAAGCCTCACCTTAAAGGGCCAGCTAAAGCTTTTGTCTTGTAAGCTCGGCTCTATTTTTTCTTTTCAAAAGACGAAAAGAATATCATTCAGCCGAGTTTTAGCGAGTCAATGTTAAAGCGTAGCGACGACCACCCGAACAGAACGTTTGTAAAATCGCTTAAAAGTGGGGGGGTGTCTTTTATACCTATCTTTGATCGTTTTTAACCCTATAATCCATGTTTGATTCAAAATGGTTGATTGTAGTAATGCCAGATACAATAAAAGCGGGCTTATGGATGCTTGGTGCGGTTGCATCCTTTACTGCAATGGCCATCGCGGGCAGGGAGATGGCGGTCGAGCTCGATACTTTCGAGATTATGATGTTTCGCTCCATCGTAGGTGTGCTTGTGGTATTGGCAATCGGTGGTTACGCTGGCACTCTAGGTACAATATCGAAACAGCGTATAGGCCTGCATGCTATTCGTAATGTTTGCCATTTCTTTGGCCAGAACCTGTGGTTTTTTGCCGTCGCTGTGATTCCTTTTGCGCAAGTGTTTGCGTTTGAGTTTAGTACGCCGATTTGGGTGGCAATTTTAGCGCCGTTTTTTTTAGGTGAAAAGCTTACTAAGGCGCGTTTAATCACCGTATTACTTGGTTTTAGTGGCATTCTCTTTGTCGCACAACCCGGCGTCATTGAAATCAGTCCGGGTGTTATCGCAGCCGCGCTTTGTGCGATCGGTTTTGCGGGGACGTTTATTGCGACTAAATTACTCTCAGAAACTGAAAGCACCACTTGCATTATGTTTTGGTTAGCTAGTATGCAATTAGTACTAGGCATTATCTTTAGCTCTCATGATGGCGATGTCACTTTACCTACCATGGTAACTTTGCCACTGGTGATATTAGTAGGGTGCGCGGGGTTACTTGCACATTATTGTATTATTACTGCGCTTAAATATGCGCCAGTGATGTTTATAGCCCCGATAGATTTTTTGCGTTTACCCGTGATTGTTTTTATCGGCGCAAGCTTTTACAACGAGAGCATCAATATTGGCGTTATCCTAGGTGCGATTATTGTTTTTGGCGCAAACTTTTATAATATCTGGAGCGAGAATAAAGCCAAAACCGCGATGCAAGCGAATAATTGAGTGAGTATTTTAAAAACTAAATAACATGCTCAGTATAAATATTCGACATACTTCGATAAGGCTTAGTACGAGCGCTAAAAGGGCTGTCTTTTTTCAATTATTGAACTTTAGTTGAATGTTCTCATCTACATCTCATCTGATCTTTAAACCAAGCGGGTAAATATTATGAATATTTCAAGCAGCAAATGGTTAATTCTTCCTGTATTTTTTTTACTAGTCGCCTGTGGAGGAGGGAGTTCAAATTCAAATAATGATAATAATGCGAACCTAGACCCAGATCCCCTTATCAACAATCCTGGAGATCCAGATCCAGATCCAGATCCAGACACTGGCTCGCCAAACATTCCAACTTCAGCAAATCCTGCAGCAGGTTTAATTGCTGATGACCTCACACTTCGTCCCATGCAAGCCATTGCCAAACCTGACTATTTGCAGGCAATCACCGACCCCTCATTTGGTACAACGATTAGACGTATCACGGATGCGGGCGTTGGCAAAGTAATTAAACCCATGTACAGCACGATTCAAGCATGGAATGCGGATGAGTCTTTACTGATTCTCTACGATCAAGGTAATGGCGTGCATCAGTTACTCCATGGTCATAGCTATGCCTTCATTCGGAATTTGGATGATATTAGGCCCGACGATATCGAACAGATTTTTTGGGATTATGAAAACCCTGACCTGTTCTATTTTGTCGATAGAAGCACCTCAGAATTAATCCGATACACCGTGAGTTCGAGCAATCGTGAGGTATTGGCGAATCTTGCGGAAGAATCGGGTTGCGATAACGTGAGTTTGGGTAATGACGTACAAATGATGTCGCGCGATGCTGATGTATTTGGTTTTCGCTGTGGTAATGAAACGGCTTATTCCTATCGCGTTTCAAACGGCGAGCTGACCACCTTTAATTTGGCAAATGTAAACTATGTTGCGCCGATGCCAGCGCCGAGTGGCAATGTTTATTTTCATCGAACTCAAGTGTATGACGCCGATGGAAACTTACTTCGTCAGCTGAATAAAGCCAGTCCCGAACACGAGAGCTTAGGTAGTTTAGGCAATGGTAACGATGCATTATTTTCAGTTGAATTTGCCGCAGGTCCGCAAGGTGGTTGCGACGGCAATATTATCGCGCACGATCTTACAACAGGTGAATGTTTTGATGTGATAAGCGAGCGTAAGGGATACGATTATTCAAAATCTGGCACGCATGTCTCAGCGCTAGCGCATAAAAACCCTGGTTGGATTGCGGCATCGATGATTGGTTTTGAAGAAGATGGACAGGCGTTGCTCGATCAAGAATTAGTGATTGCGAATGTGCAAGATAAAGATAATATCCAAGTCTATCGAATTGGGCATCACCGCTCGGATGAAAATGAATTCGATTATTGGGGTGAACCGCATGCGGTGATTAGCCCTACAGGAACCCGTGTTTTGTTTGGCTCTGATTGGAGTGGCAGCGCAGATGGCCAATCTGTAGACTCATATGTTGTTGAATTGCCGGGATATCAAGCGCCGCAATAAAACGCTAAAACAGCCTAAAAGTAGGGGGGTGTCTCCTTCGGCGAGCTCGGGACACCGACTTCCACATGCTTAGGGCATCGTTTGTTTGTTGTTATTGAATTACCGCTTTCGAGGTGAATTCTTTTCGCCAAATAAGTAACAACAAGAATCCCATAATTGCGCCACCGATATGAGCGAAATGCGCCACACCTCCACCAAATAAAGAGAAGCCAGTTACACCTGAAAACAGGTCGATTAAAATTAACACAGGCACAAAAACTTTTGCTGGAACAGGATAAGGGATAAAGATCAGCATCAATTTGTTATTTGGAAAGAAAATCGCATAGGCGACCAATATCCCGTAAATAGCACCCGACGCACCCACCATAGGTGTATGAAAAACACCCATAATGTCATTCGCTTGCTCTGTACTTAAGACAGAAGGTGGATAGCTGAATTGTTTGATCATCATCATGATGTCAGCGTTGCTTAATCCGGAATCAGTTAACACTGAATAGACTTGATTAAACTGAAAGTGATTGACGCCATTATAGATAAGCGCAGCGCCGATGCCACATACAAAGTAGAAGATTAAAAATCGTACTCTGCCTAAAACATTCTCCAGCGCAGTGCCAAACATAAACAAGGCATACATATTGAAGATTAGATGCATCAAACTGCCATGCATGAACATATGACTGACATATTGCCAAATGCCATATTTGTCATTTTGCGGATAATGCAAGGCTAGTTCATCTCTAAAGTTACCAATTGCTTGTTGTTCGAAAAAATAAAGTAAAACACAGGCTGCAACTAAGATATTAACCGCGCGTGAGAGTATTTGTGGCGAAAATTGCATTAAGATCCCTGCTATTTAAATTAATTTGTTTATTGTTATAGATTATCAGTCATTTACGTAATACACACCTTTCAGGATGCACTATTTGTAAAGTGTGTGATTCTATTCAAATGCCTTAAAAGTAGGGGGGTGTCTTTTTAATACCCGTTAAATTAAGTGCGAGCGCTAAATAAATCCAATAACTTATCTTGATCAACCGCAAATCCTCGAATACCTTGGGCGAGTTTTTCGGTTGCCATGGCGTCGTTATTCATCATCCAGCGGAACGCTTTTTCATCAAGTGTCAGTTTTTCTTGTGATTCACCAGTATTGTTAGCGTTAAGTTCTTGAACTAAGTTGCTATTATCATTACGTAATTCTTCTAAGAAATTAGGGCCGATAGTTAAATAGTCACAACCTGCTAAAGCCTCGATTTCTCCGCTATTTCTAAAGCTCGCACCCATGACAATGGTGTTATAGCCGTGCTGTTTGTAGTAATTGTAGATTTTGGTTACGGAGATTACGCCGGGATCTTGTTTAGGTTCAAAGCTTTGTTGTTCTCCATTTGCCTTGTACCAATCGAGAATACGACCCACAAATGGTGAGATGAGGAATACTTTGGCTTCCGCACAGGCAACCGCCTGCGCGAAACCAAAAAGCAACGTTAGATTACAATTAATGCCTTCAGTTTGAAGTTGCTTAGCCGCTTGTATACCTTCCCACGTTGAAGCAATTTTAATCAATACACGGTCTTTATGAACGCCATGCTGAGCATATAAATCGATGAGCTTACGCGCTTTCGAAATCGTTGCGTCTTTATCAAAGGATAGGCGCGCATCGACTTCGGTTGAGACACGGCCCGGAATGATTTTTAGTATTTCACAACCAATTTTAACGCCAAAAATATCCGCCACATCTTCAACATCATTTTTATCTGATGCCGCAGTGATTGAATCATCCATAAAGCTTGCGTAATCAGCATCTTGTGCGACTTTTAATAGCAGTGACGGATTCGTTGTTGCATCTTGTGGTTGATATTCTTTAATTGCGGCTAAATCCCCAGTATCAGCCACCACCGTTGTCATTTCACGTAATTGGTCTAGTTTATTCACTTGTTATCCTTAGTATTTGAATTAATTGCTTTATATCGTTTTAGTTGGCAGCCGATTGTAGTATAAATTTTGTGTAATATCAGCTTTTGCTGATTATGATTAAATGAAAAAATGCCCAAAAGTGGGGGGGTGTCTCCTTCGACAGACTCAAGACATCGCTTTTTACAGAAGAAATAGATCAATCGATATACGAAAATGCAGTTCGACTTTCCATGCCCATCTTAGACGTATCCGAATCGCAATTGGGGTCAGCCATGATATCGCTGATATAACTGGCACTACACTCATAATCCTATTTAAGCGCGTTTATTCATGAAAATAGTTCAATGGCTTCACGGCGTAATCTGTTAGAGTTCAATCTGATTTAACTTGATAGGCTTTTTGCGTGAAAAATAACGACATCCTGCGACGTATTCGGTTTACCTTTAATCTCGATGATTCAATGATGATGAAGCTATCCAGTAGTGCGGATAAAAAAGTGACTCGGGCAGAGATTAGTGACTGGTTAAAACGCGATGATGATTTGGGTTATACCTCGATGAATGATCACGAACTCGCGATATTCCTGAATCATTTTATCGAAGAAAAACGTGGAAAACGCGATGGCCCTGCGCCAGTAGCAGAAAAGAAATTAAATAATAATGCGATCTTTATGAAGCTTAAAATCGCGCTTAATTTAAAAGCCGAAGATGTCTTAGAACTGTTAGAGTCGGCTGGTTTTAAACTGGGAAAACATGAACTTAGTGCGTTTTTTAGGAAACCAGGTCACAAGCATTATCGCGAATGTAAAGACCAAGTATTGCGTAATTTTTTACAAGGCATGCAGAATAAATATCGACAAGATGTACCACCAATTACCAAGACCGATGCACCAGCTCCACCTAAAGAAGGTTATCAGTGGAAGAAAAAGTCTTAAGCTTTGTATAATCGAATTATCCGTTTCAAAAAACGAAACGGTAAGTTCGCTAAAAAGGTGGGGAGTGTCTTTTATTAAGACAATTTAGTGTGAAATCTTTATCTCGAAATACATCAACATTTATTGGCTTTATCGCTATCTTGCTGTGGGCATTGTTAGCGCTATTCACAGCTTCTAGTGGAGATGTCCCACCGTTTCAATTGGCAGCAATGACATTTGCTATTGGTGCTTCCATTGGTGTTTGTCGCTGGATATTTAAACCTTCATCAATCTTAGCACTTAAACAACCCTTATCTGTTTGGGCGCTGGGTGTTATTGGGTTATTCGGTTATCATTTCGCGTACTTCACCGCATTAAGAAATGCACCTCCAGTTGATGCTGGATTGATTGCTTATCTTTGGCCTCTATTGATCGTTTTACTTTCAGCCTTATTGCCTGGTGAAAAATTACGTATACAC
>CALJIH010000301.1 GCA_937974135.1 uncultured Cocleimonas sp.
TAGAACTGTGCCAATATAATTATCAATTAGTTTTTTACATTTAAATTCATGCCCCAATCTGCAGAAAAAAAACAATCGCTAAAAATTGATGCTCACGCTCATGTTTTTTTAAAGTCATTATCAATGACCAAAAATCGCAGATATACCCCCAACTACAATGCGAGTTTCGAAGAATATTTCGATTTATTGAAATCAAACGGAATGGATGGTGGATTATTAATTCAACCTAGTTTTTTAGGAACTGATAATAGTTATCTCATAAAGGCAATAGCCCAAGCAAGAGTCGAAAATCCACCGCTTTTGATAAAAGGAGTTGCTGTAGTTGATCTCTCAATAAGCACTGAGGAATTAACTATCCTTAAGCAAAACGGAATTACAGGTATAAGGTTAAACTGCATTTCTGAGCCATTACCCGACTTCAGCAACACCCAAACTAAGCTCTTTTTTGAACGAATAAATGCTTTAAACATGCATGTAGAAATACAAATCGAAGGAGACAGATTAGACAGTATTTTTGATACTTTGTTGTTGAGTAATAGTCGCGTAGTTATTGATCATTTTGGTTTACCAACAGGCGATAACAAACTGTTTGATAGTAATCTCTCCAAATTTCTCGAACACAATGACCACGAACTCTGTGTAAAGATATCTGCACCCTATCGCGTTTTTCCACATTTATCTTTAGATGAATCTGTTAAAAAATGTAGTGAGTTAGCTATCAATCTTCATGACACTTTAGGGCCAAATCGTTTGATTTGGGGTAGCGATTGGCCATGGACACAAAATGAAAACAGTCATAGCTTTAGTGATACTTTACTGTGGGCAGATAATTGGATATCTAAAGAAGAATTTAACGTAGGTCAAGTACCTGATTGGTTAATGAATCCAGATTGTCTTCACAAAAAATGATCTCATTGTGACAACTACGAAACAAGTAAAAAAGACACCCCCCCACTTTTCAGCACTTTCGCATAATAAATATTCCATCTAGAATATTGGGACTGCACCCATCTGCATATTCGTTTCTACCTAATAAGGAAAATCGTGAATAACATTATTGAATTAAACAGTCTCTGCAAGCATTACGAAATGGGTAGCTCTGAGGTTAAGGTGTTGCAGAATCTTGATTTAAGCGTTCAAGCGAGAGAAAAAGTGGCGATTATCGGCCCTTCTGGTTCGGGTAAAACAACGCTGTTATTAACGCTCACGGGATTAGAAACACCCAGTAGCGGCGAAATTACAATCAATGGCGAATCCTTTGCGGGTAAAAGTGCAGATGCTAGAGCAGACCTGAGAAAAGAACATATCGGCATAATTTTTCAAGCGTTTCATTTAATACCTAGTTTAACGGCTCGTGAGAATGTGGCATTGCCCTTAGAGATTGCTGGCAAAGCAAATGGCAGAGAGATGGCGATAAAAATGCTGGATAAAGTGGGGCTCGGCGACAGGCAGGATCATTATCCAGCACAACTTTCTGGTGGTGAACAGCAACGCGTGGCGATTGCCCGTGCGCTGGTACATGAGCCACAATTAATTGTTGCAGATGAACCTACAGGTAACCTTGATGAGGATACCAGCGAACAAATCATGCAATTGCTGTTTGATCTTAATCGCGATAGCGGCACAACCTTGTTATTGGTAACGCACGACAATGAACTTGCGGAGCGTTGTGATCGGACGTTACGGCTTCATGATGGCAGTTTGCATGCTGTTGTGTCTAACAAAACCAACAACAAGGATAAAGCGAAATGATTGCCTTACCCGGATTTATGTTGCGTGACCTTCGCGGTGCTAGCAAGATACGTTCATTGTGGGTATTCGCCGCTTGCTTATTATTAGGTATCGCATTAATCGCTGCCTGTGGAAGTTTACTGCAATTAGTGCGAGATGGTTTCGATCAGCAAGAACGCAATCTGTTCGGTGGTGATATTGAAATTAGCCAACGTGAAGCCATCAGCGATGCACAAGCGACATGGTTAAATGACAATGCGCAGTTATCATTATTACTAGAATTACGCACTATGCTAGGCACTGAGGCGGGCGATTTCTCGGTGGTGGAACTGCAAAGTGTGGATGATGCCTATCCTCTATACGGTGAGGTTACACTCCAACCCAATATAAACCTGCAAGCCGCGGTGGCTAAATCCCCCGAAGGCATTTGGGGTGCGGCGTTTGATCCTGCTTTGGTGGAACAATTGGGCTTGGCTGTTGGGCAAAGCGTCACTATTGGGCGCTTGCAAGTAGAACTGCGCGCCATGATTTTGGAACAGCCGGATCGTAGTCTTAGAGCTGATTTTAGCGGCCCACCAGTCATTGTGGATGAGGAGGCCTTGCGCGAAAGCGGTTTATTAACCCCTCACAGTCTAGTCGATTACGAATACCGTTTACGCGTCGATGAAGACACTGTGGCATGGCGAGCGCGTTTGCGTAGTGAATTTCCCGATGCAAGTTGGGAAGTCCAAACCGTTGAAGAACGTGGCGAATTGGTGGGAAGACGCTTAAACCAAGTCGCATCAGTACTACTTTTGATTGGTTTTAGTACTCTGCTAATTGGTGGGCTGGGCGTAGCGAACAGTGTCGGCGCTTATCTGCAAACCAAACTAAAAACCATTGCTACTTTACAATCCTTAGGTTCACGCGCTCACCAAGTAGCGTCGGTGTATATTGGGCAAATTGTGATTCTTGCGGCGATTGCAAGCACTATTGGCGCCTTATTAGGTTCGGGCATTGCTTGGATGGCATCACAAGCACTTAGCGAACGATTGCCTCTCGAACCCTCATTACACGCGTTAATACCCCCCACATTGCTTGCTATTATTTTAGGTATTTGTACGGCCCTTGCGTTTACCTTGCCGATATTAGGTCGTACCTTAAATATGCCGACTGCTATACTCATTAAAGGTATTTCGACTGAGGACACAGCCTTACCACGAGCTTATTTTCTGGCTACATTGGCAATCAGTTTTATAGGCTTTTTATTATTGCTAGCGTTCGTGCCTGAACCCCTGATTGCTGCGAGTTTTGTTGTTTGTATTTTAGTATTGCTAATGCTGTTAAACGGTGTGGTGCGAGTGATTCGATATGTGGCAGAAAAACTCATGCATGTGCGTGCGCTTGATGGTCATTTCGCCTTGCGTTTGGCGGTGGCAGGTTTGTATCGCCCTGGCGCCTCGTTACGACCCATGTTGTTGTCACTGGGTACCGCACTCACATTGTTAGTGGCTTCAGCATTAATCATTGCGGCAACCTATCAAACCTTGAACTCAACCGTACCCGAACGCGCACCATCCATGGTCTTGTATGATTTACAAAAAGAGCAAGTCGATGCGTTCAATAAAGAAGTGATGACACTTGAAGGCTATCAAGAACATAGTTTAGCGCCCTTGGTGCTCGGCAGATTAACCCGCGTGAATAATGAGAATCTTAGTGATAGTGAAGCCGCAGGTCGTGCCTTAGAAGCCAACGATGAACACAAGATCAGCTATCGCATGGATAATATCGACAACACTACAGTGGACCGTGGCGAGTGGTGGCCGCAAGATTATCAAGGCCCGCCGTTAGTCGCTATGGAAGATCGCGAAGCAGATCAGCTGGGTTTGAAAGTGGGAGACATGCTTGAATTTACGATTCTTGATCAGAGCATTGAAGCGAAGCTCACTGCTATCTATTCGCAAGCGCGCTTTGAGACGAGTTTTTGGCTAGAAGCGGTATTTACCGATAATGTGCTAGACCCATTTATCAGCCGATATATTGGTAGCATTATGCTGGAGACAGGCAAAGACATTGCCGCGCAATCAGCACTGGGCAATAATTTTCCAAATGTTGTAACGGTGCGTACCGCTAAAATTCTTTCTGCATCACGCTCTTTGTTAGATAGCGCTGGATTAGCGATGATGTTAATTGCTGCGGTGAGTTTAACTGCTAGCATTCTGGTTATGGCAAGCGTAGTGGCGGTTAATCGACAACGTCAAGTATACGAAGCTTCCATCATGCACGCGGTTGGCACGCGTATGAGTGTGGTGATGAAAAGTGTGATTATCGAATATCTATTACTGGCGTTTGTGCTGTCCCTATTTGCGATGTTAACTGGGGGAGTATTGGCCCAAGGCTTGTTAGATTTTTGGCTAAAACTCAATAGCGATGGCAGCGCTTGGGCTGGCGTAGTCGTAGCCTTTGGCGCTTCAACCTTATGCCTAACAGCAGGTGCGTTGTGGCTAGTTTCTACCTTACGTGTATCACCAGCATTATTGCTTAAAGGGGGTGGATAAAGAGTACGGAGTTTGATTTCGTATTTTTTTAAGTAAAAAAAGACACCCCCCCACTTTTAGGGCTTTCATACAGCTAACGCCTAAGTTTACGGATTATCTTTCGTTAAAAGATAATGGTCATTAGAGTGGGTTTTTAGCGACATATTCATCTGCGACTGCGGCTGCGACTTCCTCTACCACCTCTAAAACGACTGCTTTTGCTACTGCGATGGAATTTACTTCTGCTACTACGATGGAATTTTCTTTTGCTACCGCGATGGAATTTGCTTTTACTACGATGGTGTCTACTTTTGCTACCGCGATGATGTTTGTTACTACGAAGGCCCCTGTTGCCATGATAACTTCTGAATCGATTAACCCTTTTGTGTCGGTTAAAGCCAAATCTATTGAAACCATAATGCCTATTTCTATAATAGAACTTTGAGTGATTATAATGATCAGGCTTTACCTGTACATAGACGACTTCTTTAGTATGGATGTGGTCAGATTTAGTCGTATTATTCTTCTTCGCAGTATTTATTTTTACACTGACAGGACCTGAGTTATGAGAATGACTGGCAGCATGATTGGCATGAGTATGCGAACGATTACCGTGTGCATGTTCATAAGAATCTTTTGCTTGCGCATTGCTAGAGACACTAGCTAACAGTAATGTAGCTAATGTAATAATTGTTAAAGATATACTTTTCCTTTTCATGGTAGTACTCCTACTAATTTAAGTATTTATACTATTTACATACGCGTAGTTGTGAAAAGTGTGTAAAAAAATATTATTTTTTAGATTTTGTTATTTAATTTCATATAAGATTTTCCCAGTCGTATTGAAGTTCAGTCTTACTTAGGAAGTCTTATGTATCTGATATTCTCCACAACCCTGAAACTTAAGAAAACCAACCAGTTCTTTATCTAAAGCATCATAAAAAGCATCTTCATTTTTTATATTCGGTTCAAATGCCAAATGATGAATATCCAATATCGACTTCGTTTTATTCACCTTACAATCCATGCGCGCTATTAATTTGCCTTCCCATAAAATCGGCAAGGAAAAATAACCATATTTGCGTTTAGCCGCTGGCACATAGCATTCGATAAGATAATCAAAATCAAACAATGCCTTGATGCGTTTGCGCTGTATCAAAAGATTATCAAAGGGCGAGAGTATTTTAAGTTTGCTCCGCGCTAAAGGTTTGCCTAAAAGTTCTAGTGATGTTGGTGAGGCGTAATAAACATCATTAACCCGATTTTTACCAACAACAATTTTCAAAAGTTCTCCGCTGGCTTCCATCTCATCTAAAGTGGCTGTAACCAATGGCTTGGTATTCTTTAGCAAATAAGCGATTTCAGACGCTTGCCCGATGCCATTCGCCGTTAAGTATTGGGTAATTAAAAAACGCGCGTATTCTTCTTTTGTAGGTTCTGTAGTATTCGTACCTGCGGGCAATACACGCTCGGTCAGATCATAGACTTTATGGAAATTCAGCCGCGATGAGATCATCAGATCGCCTTGCATAAAGAGTAAGTCTAAGGCTTGTTTTGCAGGCTTGCTTTTCCATTCGCCGAGCTTTGTTTTTCCTTTTTCTCCCTCGAAATCTTTTGCCATCAATGGACCTTCAGCTTCGATACGTTTCATCACCAATTGCATGAGCTTTTCATCGCGCTTGTACCAATGCTTTTGCTCGCCCTGCGCCAAGGCCAGCTTTCGCGGCAAACTAAAACGATAATCACGCATTGGTAAATAAGCAGCAGCATGCGACCAATATTCGAACACACGTTTATCTGCGACTAATTGGTCAAGGTGTTCGAGTTTATATCGCGGATTACGATTCCAGAGAGTATGGTGATGCGCACGCTGAATAACGGAGATGGTATCGATCTGAATATAACCCAAGTGCTCTAGCGCCACATATGTTGCGTCAAGCGCAGCGCCTGATTGTTTTGCGGGTGGAAGTTTTTGAGAATGTAAAACAAGCTTTCTCGCTTGTTGGATGGAAAGAGATTCAGTCATTTGACCTATAATAAAATGAAAATGGGTGAAATATACTATTAAAAAACCGTTCTGTTGAGCTCTTGTACTGAGCTTAGTCGAAGTGTGTCGAATTATTTATGCTGAGCTATTAGAATCACGCCCCCCACCTTTTGTGCACTTTTTTATTTGGCACATAACTAAAAATGGACAACTAGATGGAAAAACAAATTATGAATTCATCCAATAAACTCGCCCCATACAGGGACAGTAAAACCACCGTAATCATTGCTGCTTCTTTGTTGATTCCGTTTGGAATCGTTGCTTTTTTTGTATGGTTTTGCCAAATAAATGGCGGCGAATACGCGCTTAATACTTCGGTGAAAATTGGTGATTTACAACGTGCTGCGTTGATAGTCCAAGGTTTGTATTTTCTCATGTTGCCGTTTGGTTTCGAATTAATGATCGAGAAACTGCCATTTCCTGGAAGTCCTTTGAAATATCGGTTCGGCAAAGTGTCTAAACCTGACAACCTCTATTGGATG
>CALJIH010000302.1 GCA_937974135.1 uncultured Cocleimonas sp.
GATGGTAACAATGAAAGCAATGATCGTTAATGATTTTGGTGGACCCGAAGTCTTTGAAGCTGCTGAGGTAGCAAAACCTGAATTAAAAGCCGGCCATGTTTTGGTAAAGATAGCCGCGACTAGCGTAAATACAGTTGACACTATGATTAGGCAAATGGGCAAAGAATTACCATTATCACCTGATACACCAGCGATTTTAGGTATGGATTTTGCAGGTGTGGTTGAAGCTATTGGAGAGGGTGTCTCTGACTTTGCAACAGGTGATGAAGTATACGGTTGTGCAGGTGGCTTGGCTAACCTACCAGGTACGTTGGCAGAGTATATTGTCGCTGATGCAAAGTTGATTGCTCGTAAAGCTAAAAATATTTCAATGCGTGAAGCAGCAGCCATTCCGCTCGTAGGTATTACAGCCTATGAGGGTTTAAAACGAGCAGGTGTCGCTGCAGGGCAACAGGTTTTAGTTCATGGGGGTGCAGGAGGCGTTGGACATATTGCACTTCAATTAGCCCGTCACTTTGGGGCTGATGTTTTTGCGACAGCAGGAAATAATAAACACTTGGAATTAATCCAAGATATGGGTGCATCTGCAATAAATTACGCAACAGAAAATGTTGCTGATTATGTCGAAAAGCATACAGATGGTGTAGGTTTTGATGTGGTTTTCGACTCTGTCGGAGGCGAGAACATGACAAAGTCATTTGAGGCAGCTGCTTTAAATGGCCAAATTGTATCTACCGTATCCATGTTGGAGATTGACTTAACTACGGTTCACTTTAAAGGTTTATCTCTTCATGTAGTGTTTATGTTAATTCCAATGCTTTATGATCACAAACGCGAAATTCATGGACAAATTCTAAGTGATATTTCCGATATTGTAGAGCTGGGGAATCTCAAGCCAATTTTAGATGATAATGAATTTTCATTAGCTGAAGTAGGTGCTGCTCATGCCCGATTATCAACTGGTAAAGCAACAGGAAAAGTTGTTATTGATATAAAGTAATACTAAAACAGTAAATGTTTTTCTATCACCTTCATTGTTATTAATTAGCTGTAAAAATTAGTTCAAGGAATTATTGGTTATAAACACATGAAAGAAAAAATATTTCCTGAAATAAATCGTGGATACAATGAGGTGTTTAAACCTAAATGTTTGAGCATAGGTTTAATTGTTCCCATTGAAAACTATAACAATAGTCCAGTGCCAACTATGGAACATCATATCGAGCGTGTTCAATTGGCAGAAGCTTTGGGGTTTTCAGCAGTTTGGTTGCGTGATGTTCCGTTTAATGTGCCGTCATTTGGTGATGCAGGACAAACCTATGATCCATTTACCTATCTTGGTTTTCTAGCGGCAAAAACTGAAAATATCGCTTTAGCTACAGGCAGTATTATTCTACCGTTAAGACATCCAGCGCATGTTGCCAAAGCAGCGGCCACTGCGGATGTACTCTCGGGTGGAAGATTGATTTTAGGAATTGCATCAGGTGATAGACCGCAGGAATATCCAGCGCTAAATATGTCGTTTGATGATCGAGGTAAACGCTTTCGCGATAGTTTTGAATATATAAATAAAATGTGGGAAAAAGCGGCTTCATTTGAAAATGATTACGGTACACCTTATGGAGGAATGGATATGTTACCCAAACCTCAAACAGGTAAATTCCCCTTGATGATAACGGGCGGTAGCCAGCAAGATCCCGATTGGTTAGCGCGCAATGGTGATGGTTGGGTGACGTATCCGCGTAATGTGCACGCGCAACAAAGTATCATTAACAGTTGGCGTAAACGTGCTGAGGAGTTAGATGCTCAGTATAAGCCTGTGTCACAATCTCTCTATATCGATTTGATAGATGATGAGAGTGTATCGCCACAACCGATACATCTTGGATTTCGCTCAGGTGCTAGTTATCTTATTGATTACTTAAAGTCACTGGAAGAGATTGGCGTTAATCATGTGGCGATTAACTTACGATTTAATCAAGCGAATATAGAGCAAACATTACAACGCTTGGCGGATGAAATATTACCCAAATTTAAGGATTCTAAATGAGTCATTCATCGTAGAGTGACTGAAACAAAATATTGAGAACTTAACATGAAAAAAACGATTCTACTCACAGGAGCAACCGATGGTATTGGTCTTGCAACAGCAAAAATGTTGTTAGAGCAAGGGCATCATCTATTACTTCACGGACGTAATGCGCAAAAGCTAGCAGATGTAGCTAGCGATCTTTCAACAATGATTGATAATGCAAGCATAGAAACGTATGTAGCTGACTTATCTAATTTTTCGGATGTGAAAAAATTAGCTGCTGAAGTGATCGAACAACATAAATCCATTGATGTATTAATCAATAATGCAGGTGTGTTAAAAACAAGTCATGTCACCACATCTGTTGGCCTTGATGTACGCTTTGTGGTGAATACCCTAGCACCTTATTTATTAACTCGATTACTCTTGCCATTAATGAACAGTGATGGTCGGATTGTGAATTTATCCTCAGCCGCCCAAGCACCTGTGAATTTAGACGCATTAGCCGGAAAAATACAGCTGGATGACATGGGCGCTTATTCACAAAGTAAATTAGCTATTACCATGTGGTCGAAAATTATGGCGCAAGAGTTAACAAAAGGTCCTTTGGTCGTTGCGGTCAATCCTGGTTCATTACTAGCCAGTAAAATGGTAAAAGAAGGCTTTGGCGTAGCAGGGCATGATATAGATATTGGTGCTGATATTCTCTCGCGCGCTGCGTTATCCGATGAGTTTGCAAATGCCTCAGGTCAGTATTTTGATAATGATTCAGGACAATTTGCACCTCCGCATCAAGATGCGCTGGATCAACGGAAATCAGAAGAAGTGGTCAAGGCTATAAAAAAACAGCTAGAACAATATACATAGAGTTAAAACTGCCAGCCGAACGTAAGTGAGACAACGAAGGAACGCAGTGACGCCGACCCGAAGGGCGAGTAAAACGAGTCAAAAGTGGGGGGGTGTCTTTTAAGACTAAATATAAGCAGCTTTGTGTCAGAAGCATGGAGCAGATAAACTTACATTAATAGAGATCTTTGCATGAAAGTATGGCGAGGGAGAAATCAGGAAAATTTAAGCTATTTCTATCCGTCATTTCTTTCGTGCAAAGGTCTCTAATATAAATAAAGAGATCAATCATGACTGCAAGCGCCACAGATATCATCCTGCATAATTACCCTCAATCTCCTGTTGCTGAAAAGGTACGAAAGGTTTTAGGCATCAAAGGGCTTACTTGGCATGATGTTGAAATCCCACGCTTACCACCAAAACCTTTGTTGACTCCTTTGACAGGTGGTTACCGTCGCACTCCAGTGATGCAAATTGGTTCTGATATTTTTTGTGATAGCCAATGCATTATTCGTGAATTGGAACGCCGTCATCCTTCGCCGATTGAACGCTCAGATGCTAATGCAGGCTTGATGTGGGTTACTAGTCGTTTTACCGATGGCGATTTATTTAGCTTGGCAGTAAAAATTGTACTGGGTGCCGCTGCCGATGCGCTTGATGAAGATTTTGCAAAAGATCGTGGTTTGCTTTATTTCGGTGAAGATTGGGCTGAAAGTTTAAAACAGGCAAATGCCGAATTACCGCATTTTGTTTCACAATTGCGTGCGCCGTTTTCTTGGATCGATGATACTTTAAGCGATGGTCGAAAATTTTTACTCGGTCCACAGGCTGCGGCGATTGATGCACAGATTTATTATATGGTGTGGTTTATTCGCGGTCGTTGGAGCGGCGGTCCTTCTTTGTTATCTGAATTCAAAGACTTACTTCGCTGGGAACAAAATATGTTGGAAATCGGTCATGGTAATTCTACTTCCCTAGATGCAATTGATGCCTTAGTCGTTGCACTAAACTCAGAACCAGCATCTGAAAGTGATGTGGCCGATAATGATCCACAAGGTTTAAAAGCTGGAATGTCGGTATCCATTGCACCCGATATGGAAAGTGGCGAGCAATTAGTTGAAGGTACCATTAGAAGCGCTAATGCTGAATCAATTGCAATTGATTTAAGTACTGAAGAAGCTGGAAATGTGTGCGTGCATTTTCCTCGAACAGGATATCGCGTATTTGTTTAGGTTTTAAAAACCGCTAAAAGTAGGGGGGTGTCTTTTTTAAATCAGAATATGAGCGTTTACAATTAACGTTCTACAAATGCACGCTCAATCACATAATGACCCAGTTTTCCCTTGTTAAATTCTGAAAAACCCATCGTATCCAAAATAGCACAGGTGTCAGTAAGCATTGATGGATTGCCACAAATCATAAAGCGATCATCATCGGTGCTTGCAGGGGGCAAACCTATATCAGTAAATAATTTACCCGATTCAATTAAGTCTGTAATTCTGCCTTGATTGCGAAATTCATCGCGAGTAACTGTAGGATAATAAATCAGTTTCTCTTTGACGATATCGCCAAAAAACTCATTGTTTGGTAGTTCTTTGGTGATGTAGTTTTCATAGGCGAGTTCAGAGAGAAAACGCGTGCCGTGGGTAAGTATTACTTTTTCGTAACGATCATAAATATCTGGATCTTTGATGATACTCATAAACGGCGCAAGCCCTGTGCCTGTACTAATCAAATACAGATGCTTGCCTGGGAATAAATTATCTGCAACTAGCGTTCCTGTAGGTTTAGTGCTGACTAATATTTCGTCGCCAATTTTGACATTCCGTAGTCTTGAAGTGAGTGGGCCATCTTCTACTTTTATACTAAAAAATTCTAATTCATCTTCATAATTTGCGCTGGCAATACTGTAAGCACGCGTTAATGGTTTACCGTCAACTTCTAAACCAATCATCACAAAGTGACCGTTATGAAAACGGAAATTATGTTCGCGTGTTGTTTTAAAGCTGAATAAAGTGTCATTCCAGTGATGAATCTCAGTCACTGTCTCGGTAACAAGTTTTGCCATGATTTTGCTGCTAGTGATAAATTGAGCGCGATTATAATACTAAATGCTTGAAGTTACTTATGTTTCCTCAGAATCCACGGGGTGTTTAGAAATGACTAATGTAATTAGCCATTTCTTAGAAAATACGAGCTAAGTATTCACGATTCAAACAGGTGCTAAAAGTAGGGGGGTGTCTTTTTAAAGATAAAAATCTTTTAAATATGATTAATTAAGAGGCTTTTTTGAAAAATAATCGATTTTGAAAATACCGTCTTGAATATCATCAGTGATATTCACAGGGTAGCCAAAACATGTTTTTTTGTAGCCTTCTTGAAAGTCATGCGTGGTACTTTTGCCCATCATGTCTTCCCACGCTTCTGCTGTGAAGCTTAATTGTTTGATTTGTTTACCACTTTTTTCTGCATTCATAACTAAGCATTGAATGCCAAAAAGGATTGGGCTTTGTGAGATATTCATCCATGACCTTTATGATTACTGACAATATTGTGTGAATGAGTGTACGTTTATTTTTGTGATTTTTTCTATGATGGTCAGATACTTGGTGTTATTTCAGGTGCGTACGTGTGTAATGCGTAATAAATTAATTGATGATTAGCCAAAAGCTCTAATGAAAATAAGTAACTCGATTGTCCTAATGATCGATCCAAAAAGACCCAAAAGTGGGGGGGTGTCTTTTTAATTATTTTAAACGTTACATTTAAGCCAAATTTTTGATGGTTTCAATCAATGTGGTGTTTACCGTTCGTGGTCCAGTATCTAAGCGGTTTTTATGTCTGCGTTCACCGGGTAGGCGCAAGCCTTCAAAGGATTTTAGTTTGGCAAACAAAGAATCTGCTCCGGTTCCCCAATCAGGTGTTCCTGAGGTTAATTCAGGTGACATTGCTAAGATAAATTGCCCTCCCGCTGGCGGACCACCATCATTATTATCGAGTTTCTTCGTTTCGAAACTCACGGTCTCACCTAATAATGGACCGGAGAGTAATTCCACCATCATCGCAATATGTGAGCCTTTATAACCGCCAAATGGCAAAATCATGCCATCACCAGTATTGGGGTCGATAGCAGCAGGATCAGTGGTAGGATTACCCTTTTCATCTAAACCGATTCCTGGTGCTAGTTCTTTTCCATCACGTGCAGCGATCTGAATATCACCCATAGCCATCGCAGCAGTTGCCATATCAAATACTACGGGTGGCTTTCCTTCTCTTGGCCAAGCGAATGCAACCGGATTACTACCGTACACTTTTTCTTTTGCACCGAAAGGCGCAACCATAGGCATGTAATTAACGCAACTAAACGCAACCAAGCCTTTTTCTGCAAGTGCTTCGGTCTCTGGCCACAGCGCAGCAAAATGATGCGATTTGGTAATTTGAGCCATCGCAATGCCATAAGTTTTTGCCGCTTCAGTTAACATATTTAAGCATCGTGAATGTGCCAATGGCGCATAGCCATGGTCAGCATCACAACGAACCAATACTGGTGTAATGTATTCAACCTTAGGGTCTGCATTTTTATTGACTTTGCCGCTTTTCAAAGAAGCCACATAACCAGGAATACGAAATAAGCCGTGTGAATGAGAACCATCGCGTTCTGCTTTTGTAACCGTATCTGCAACAATATCCGCCATCTCTTCATTGCTGCCCGCATTCAATAGTGCAGTGCGGGCAAGATTATAAATCTCATCAAGGGTTAATTGGGTGGTGCTCATGAGTAGTGTTCCTTAGATTGAAAAGTGCTTAAAAGTAGGGGGGTGTCTTTTACTTTATACTATAACTATACACTTTCTAAAATAAACGATTCGACAACTTTATGTGGCAAGTCATTATTAATCCTGCTGCTGGAAACGGTAACGCAAGACAGCAATGGAACAACATTGAAGCTGCATTAATTCAGGCTGATATAGCATTTGAAGTTAACCGATCAGAACGCCCATTGCACTGTATCGATTTAGCAAAACTATTGATCCAACGAGGTGCAAGGAAAATCATAGGTATTGGTGGTGACGGTACCAACCACGAAATAATCAATGGTTTGATGCAACAAAATGCAGTTGCTCCCAATGAGGTTTTATATGGTTTTATTCCTGTTGGTACAGGAAATGATTGGGTAAAAACACATAATATTCCAAGAGATATTTCCAAAGCGGTATCGATAATTAAAGCAGGTAAAAGCACTTTACAAGATATCGGTTTAGCAAAGTTTGTTCAAAACGAGCAGGCCAATCAGCGTTATTTCGTGAATGTGGCTGGTATGGCATATGACGCACACGTTTGTAGGGAGTCAAATAAACA
>CALJIH010000303.1 GCA_937974135.1 uncultured Cocleimonas sp.
GAAACCCCGTGTGCTTTTGTCGAGCTTGCGCAGGGTATTGAGATGCAGGAAGAGGAGCTTCTGCAACATTGCCGCCAAGGTCTTGCCGGCTTTAAAATGCCGAAACGCATTGTGTTTGAACCCCTGCCAAAAACATCGACGGGAAAAATTCAAAAATTTATTTTAAGAGATAAGGTGAATTCTTAATCATCCAATAGTCTTAACCATAG
Organism: uncultured Cocleimonas sp.; assembly: GCA_937974135.1. Lineage (GTDB taxonomy): Bacteria > Pseudomonadota > Gammaproteobacteria > Thiotrichales > Thiotrichaceae > Cocleimonas. Next base: position 210 of record CALJIH010000303.1, read on the forward strand.
CCCTATGGTAAATTGATAAGTATCAAACATACAATTCGGGCTCATGATTTCTAATCATAGTAATACGCTTAAAATAATTAGGACATTATTCTAATGGGAATGATTTTTCCTATTCTATTCCCAATATTCTCATTGATTTTCGTGGGTTATTTATACGCTAAATTCGTTAATGTAAATCTCGAGTTTATTAATCGTATGAATATGGATATTTTCATACCTGCACTGCTGATAATCGTTTTATCACGCAACACCTTTTCCATTTTTGATTATCAATTATTATTGCTAGCCAGTATTTTAGTCGTATTATTTACCGGTTTAATGGCTTGGGGATTTGCTAAAACCTTTAAATTATCCATTCCCATGTTTGTACCATCAATGATGTTCAATAACTGTGGCAATATGGGGCTACCTCTTGCTGTTTTAGCTTTTGGTGATGAAGCTTTGAGTGCTGCCGTAGTTTTGTTTTTAGGCTCTAATTTATTACACTTTACCTTGGGCACTTATCTTGTTGGGGGCAAAATATCGTGGTGGAATTTATTAAAAATTCCTGTCAATGTTGCCACAATTATTGGATTAGCGATTAGTTTTTCTCAATGGCAAATACCCGAAACACTGCATCGTCCAATCGAAATGATGGCAGGGATTCCCATTCCATTAATGTTAGTAGCGCTAGGCGTTCGTATTCAAAGCGTTGGGTTTGGCTCATGGAAAATTGGCTTAGTGGGTGCCATTGCTTGTCCATTGTTTAGCGTTATCGTGGCTTTTATTTTGCTATTATTTATTCCCCTTGAAACATCCCAACAAATCCAATTACTCCTGTTTGCAACATTACCACCAGCGGTTTTAAATTATATGTTTGCGGAGAAATACAACCAACATCCAGCAGAAGTGGCGTCATTGGTGGTTGTGGGCAATGCCTTTTCTTTAATATCTTTATCTTTAATGCTTATTTATCTGAATTAAGATTTAAAAAGACAGTTCTGTTGAGCTTGTCGAATACACCCCCCTACTTTTGAATGATATTTCGTTTTTGTCGTTTAAAAACGTAAATAGAGCCGAGCTTGCAAGACAATAGCTTTAGCTGACCCTTTAGGGTGAGGCATAGCCGAATAATTTATGCAAAGCTAAGCGGTTTTAACCTTATTTACCGCCTCTTTCCATTTTATCAATAATTTATTTCGCTCACCTATTTGCATAGATACGTTAAAATCTTGATCCAACTGCCATTGCTTTTGCACATCTTCGGTTGATTCAAACATGCCAATTTGTAAGCCTGCTAATATTGCAGCACCCAAAGCAGTAGTCTCCGTAATTTTTGGTCGTTCGACGGGAATACCTAATACATTCGCGAGAAAGCCACAGAACCAATTATTGTTTACCATGCCGCCATCAACTCTGAGTCGCTCTGGGCGCACACCATCTTTTGCCATTGCTTCGAACAAATCAGCCGTTTGATAACAAATAGATTCAAGCATCGCCCTAACGATATTCTCAACGCTGGTGTTTCTAGTAAGACCAAACATGGCACCGCGCGCATCAGGATCCCAATGCGGTGCGCCTAAACCTGTAAACGCAGGCACCATATAAACACCTGCATTATCAGGCTGGCTGGCGGCCATTGTTTCAGTGTCCGATGCATTTTCAATAATGCCTAATCCGTCTCTTAACCATTGCACCCCTGCACCAGCGACGAAAATCGAACCTTCGGTAGCATATGATACGTTTCCATTTAACCGATACGCGATAGTAGTCAGCAAACGGTTCTTAGAGCTTACTGCTTGCGCACCGGTATTCATCATGACAAAACAACCCGTACCATAAGTACTTTTAATCATCCCTGGTTTGAAGCAAGCTTGACCAATTAATGCGGCATGTTGATCACCTGCAACACCTGCAATAGGTAAATCACCTGATAATAAGTTTGATGAGCAAATCCCATAATCGTCTGCAGAATCTTTTACATCTGCCATCATTTCGGTTGGAATAGCGAATAAATTTAAAAGATCTTGATCCCATTGCTGATCATGAATGTTAAACAACATCGTGCGTGATGCATTTGTGGCATCGGTTGCATGAACTTGCCCATCCGTTAAGCGCCAAATAAGAAAAGTATCAATCGTACCGAACGCAAGTTCGCCTTTTTCAGCGCGTTCTCTAGCACCATCAACATTATCTAAAATCCAATTTACTTTGCTGGCAGAAAAATAAGGATCCAGCAGTAAACCTGTTTTCTTGGAAACAGATTCTGCAACATTTTGATCTTTTAATTTTTGACAATAATCAGCCGTGCGTCGATCTTGCCAAACAATCGCGTTATAGATAGGTTTTCCTGTTTCTTTATCCCATACAATCGTTGTTTCGCGTTGATTTGTAATACCAATTGCGCTGATTTCACCACCCAATTTTTTAGCTTTTTCATAAACTTCTTGAGTCACCGACAATGTCGTTTGCCAAATTTCTTCTGGGTTATGTTCAACCCAGCCATCTTCAGGAAATATCTGAGTAAACTCTTGTTGTGCGGTAAAACAAACATTGCCGTTTCTATCAAATAAAATAGCACGTGAACTTGTCGTTCCCTGATCAATACTTAGAAGGTATGTAGACATGAAAAATCCCTTTGTTTTGGATCATTATAATGACACCCCTCCACTTTTGAACCATTTGATACAATTTAATCTAATAAACAAGGAGTTAACCATTATGAAAAAGTTACTATTGTTGTTTTGCTTATTAATATCATCATGTTCAACGATGAAACCACAAGAATGCGTTGGCGCTAACTGGAAAGAAATCGGTTACAAGGATGCCATTCAAGGCCGAAGTGTATGGCTAAAAAGCCGCACGCAAGCCTGCGCTAAACTTAATTTACGACCAGATACAAAGGCATATCTCTCAGGTTATCGCAATGGAGAGAAACAATTCTGTACCTTCAGAAATGGGTTTAGATATGGAAGACGAGGAGCCATAGAACCAAATATCTGTAAATCTCCAGAATTAGCCAAGCCTTTCAATAAAGGTTACAAGGAAGGTTGGAGTGAATATCAAGATGAATTAGATAGATTAGAATGGCTGTATAGTTTTGGTCATTATTATCGACCAGATTAACCATTCAAGAATATTCTATAAATTACTAATGATTCTGTATGTGTTTAAGATAGATTTAACACCAATAAACAATGAAAAAACAGCTACAACAAATGCGCTTAAAATATAAGCGAGAGAAGTGCTGTCTTCGCGCAACAGGCGTTGCGATTCGGTACTATAAAAGTAGGCCAAATACGCTGATAACATAAAAACTAAAATACCCAACATAGATAAAAACATACCTATTTTTATTTCTTCGTTTTTCTTTATGATCTCAGGTTTCACTGTTCAAACTCATTATCCACAAAAAAGGCCTGTAACGGTTTTTTGAAATTACCGCTACAAGCCTTATGTATTTGGCTCCTCGACCTGGACTCGAACCAGGGACCAATAGATTAACAGTCTACTGCTCTACCAACTGAGCTATCGAGGAATAGAGAGGCGAGAATTCTAATGTTTAGATGCTATATGGTCAACTACTAATTACCTAAATGGTAAAGGAATCCCATATTAATTTTGCAGCATTATGACTCAGATAAGTTATTCGTTATTTTCATGAAAATTTAGGTTTTAATGAATGTTGCAGCTGTTTCGATAACTTCGATTCCAGCGCCTTCTTTATGTGCATTTTCACTAATATATCTACGCCATGCTTTTGCGCCTGCTTCACCGCTAAATAATCCCAAAAGGTGTCGGCTCATTGACTTTAAATACACGCCTTCAGACATTTGCTGTTGCATGTATTCTTTATAAGAATCTAATACCCCTAAACGAGATATTTGGTTGTGTTTATCATTGTATATTTGCTCATCCACATCCGTCATAACGTAGGGGTTATGATAAGCCTCGCGCCCCATCATCACTCCATCAACATGGTTTAAATGCTTTTTACACACATCTATTGAGTCAACACCACCATTGATAATTATTTCAATATTAGGAAACTCACGTTTCATTTGATACACAAGTTCGTAATTCAGCGGTGGTACATCACGGTTTTGTTTTGGGCTTAAACCCTTCAACCATGCTTTACGTGCATGCACAATAAAAGTTTTACAGCCTGATGAAGAAACAATGGATAAAAAACGTCGTACGGTTTCTTCTTCATCCATATCATCAATGGCTAGGCGATTTTTGACCGTTACAGGAATCTTTACTGCATTCTGCATAGCCGCATAATTTTCTGCGACTAATTCTGGCTCTGCCATTAAACAAGCACCAAATGCACCGTTTTGTACCCGATCACTCGGGCAACCGACATTAATATTTACTTCGTCATATCCTGCGTCTTCCGCCATTTTCGCGCATAAAGCCATCGCTTTAGGGTCGCTACCGCCTAATTGCAAAGCAACGGGATGTTCACCTTGATTATATTTGAGATATCGTTGAGCATCGCCATGAATCAACGCACCTGTAGTTACCATTTCGGTATAAACCAAGCTGTGTTTTGACATCATACGCATCAACATCCTTTGATGTCTATCAGACCAATCTAGCATTGGTGCTACGCAAAAACGGCGATTTAACTCTGACAAATCTGTAGTGCCTCAGGAATTATCCAAGAAAATTTTGAAGATTATGATATGCTTCCCGACCATTGTAAATCATAGCTTTATAAGCATAGTGAAGAGGTTGTTTATATGGATGTAGGACAATCAATCCAGGCTGGAAATTGGCTTGCCCTTTTTACCTATATGGGTTTTAGTTTTTTTGCTGGATACGTTATTGGTTTTGCCACGCGTACGTTTTTGAAATTTGTATTTTTCCTATCTGGTGCTGCTTTAATTCTATTATTTTTACTGCAATACAATAATTTGATAGATGTGAAATGGGAAGCTTTTGAGAATATTTATAACGGCCTCATCGGATGGATTTCACCTCATTTAGGTGGCTTAAAGAATTTCATAACAGCCAATTTATCATCAGCCGCGATGGCTAGTTTAGGCTTATTTTGGGGTTTTCGACGCAAGAACTAATTATTTAGATTTAAAAACCGTGAAAAGTGGGGGGGTGTCTTTTTTATACGATTAATTGTATTTAAAAGACACCCCCCACTTTTTGGCCTTTTCAAACTATTTTCTATTACTACCTCTGACATTTCGCACAATAAAATGTAGAGCGTTGTCCTTGTGTGATCTGTTTAATTGATGACTCGCAAACAAAACAAGACTCTCCCGCCCTGCCATACACATTGAGTTCTTGTTTAAAATATCCTGGTGATCCTTCAACTTGCACAAAATCTTGCAACGTCGTACCGCCTTGCTCAATCGCTTTAGCTAAAACCATTTTAATTTCATCAACAAGTTTTTTATAACGAGTTTTAGAGACTTTACCTGCTGCCCATTTCGGTGAAATATGTGATTTGAATAATGATTCACAGGCATAGATATTCCCTACACCAACTACCACATGACCATTCATGATGAACTGTTTAATACTCATACTGCGACCCCGAGACACTTGATAGAGATAGTCTGCATTAAAATCATCGGTCAATGGCTCAGGCCCTAAAGATCGTATTAGTTTGTGTTTAAGCGGATTTTGCTTTGTCCACAGAAAAGCACCAAAGCGCCGTGGATCACGCAAGCGAACCGCCTTTCCGGTCTCCAACACAATATCTATATGATCGTGTTTTTCAGCATCAGTGCCTGCTTCAACCACTCGTAAGCTACCAGACATACCCAAATGGATTAATGCAGTTCCAGTAGCCGTTTCTAAGAGTATATATTTACCACGACGCGTGACAGATTCTACGATTTGCCCTGCCATTTGATGAATTTCATCAGGGACTGGCCAACGTAATTTTGATTGACGCACGATGACTTCACTGACCATTCTCTGATCAATATAAGGTTTAATACCACGACGGGTTGTTTCAACTTCGGGGAGTTCAGGCATAATTTTTATACGAATTAATTTTCAGTTTTATTATGCGTTATTTTGAAAGCATCAACACCTGCTTGCAATAAACCCGAAATGGTCTCGGATACTAAATACATCTTATCGCCTTTACGTATATAACGCTTTTGCGCAACAGAATTGTATTTACCGAAAATCAATTTGACTTGATTAAAACTAATACTCAAACGATCTTCATCCAAACCGTAGCTAACTAAGTCTTTACCTTTAATATCATAGCTACTTTCAGCATTTTCTGAGAGTATGGTAAATAAATGCCTGACTTGTTCTTTATCCGCTACAAACTCAGCCGGTTTAACTACTGTCCAAACATCGTTGATATTTTTTATTAAAATATCCTCACGATCTTTAACATGAATTAACACCTCAGATGCTTCATCACCTATCGATTTATCGTATAAAGTTGCCGATAGGTGACTGGTATCATTTTTACTGGCTTGATTTTGAGACCAAACAAAAAAAACTAAGGCAGCAACAATCGCAATTAGAATAGTATTTTGAACTAAGCGTTTTTGATTTGGACTTGCCATATTTAGATATTGATAATAATGATCACGTTTTTTTAGGTTTCTTAGCAGCTGGCGCAACAACTCCATAAGCCATTTTCATCTCACCGGCATTAACCGATTGGATCGTAAATGCTAAATGATTCAAAGAACCCCCAGCACTATCGTAAAGATAAACAGAGTTTCCAATTTTGGTATAAACGCAATTCCGTAATTCGTGTGCATCAGTTGGACTCAAATGCATATACGTGCATTGTCCATATTGATCAAATGCAAATTGCATACGAAAGCGACTTGGTGGAAATTCTCTACTGCCTTTTGGACGAAAAATATTTGGTGTTTTCTGCCCATTTTGCTCTTCGTAAGAATGTACCCATTCTTGATAGAAACTGGTATCAACTGCTTTAGGTTTTCCTGTAGATGAAGCCCCTTCAGAATTTAAACCTGCGCCTCCACAACCCATTAACAGTAATGAGATTGTTAACCCGATAATTTTTTTCATAAAGCCCCCAAATTACACATTTATAACACTTAGCGTTTTCTGCGTCTTAACCAACGCCACATACCAAAACCAAATAACGCTAATGGTAAACCCAACCATAATAGCGTTAAACCAATACGGCCTGAATTGGTTAAATCCAATCGCGTACCTACTGCGACATTATTTTTAATTGATAGCAATTCATCATCAGCACTTAGCCAATTAAATAGATTACTACTGAATTCTAGATTACTCCCTTGCCCAATATAGTTGTTACGCATGAAATCACTATCACCTAAAACCACAACACGTTGTTCTGGAATGACTTTAGTCTCTTTACTGACAGCATTAATATTTTCTCGACTTAACGCCATACCAATCGTTAACGGTCCTGCCTTGTCAGCCTCATCATCAAATTTCACATTACCTTGAATATCTCCAGATTCCAACCAACTGGTGATCAAGGTGCTTAATAACGGTTGATACTTCCAAAATGAACCTCCTTCTTGATTATCATCTGTATCTTTTTCGACGGTCGTCGCAAACGGAAATAAAGTATGCGCAGCAAGTTTAGTGGTCAACTCGGATGGACCATAATCGATAATGGCAATCGCTGCTGGATGTTGGATACCTAACATACGTTGCAAATCTTGATTGGCATCTAATAAAGTGCCCACTTGAAGCTCTAATCCTAATTGTTGCTCAACATCATCCAAACCAAACACACCACCTGGTTCATGCAACCACAAAAGATTGCCACCTTGCTCGATATACTTTGAAATTAAATCAGCTTCAGCTTCTAAATAATCTTTTTTGGGTGCGGCAATCACCATAAAACTCGCATTATCAGGAATACTTTGGGTGCGTAGCATATTATGCGGCTGCAGATTAAAGCCTTTTTTAGATAACACCTCAGAGAGTTTAGACATGCCATTGGGTTTATCATTCAAAGGTGATGCTTCATCATGTCCTTCAAGAAAAATCACAATACGTTCTTTGTCTCGGGTTAGTCGCTGTAAAACATTCAACATGTTTTGTTCATCAACCGAATTTATGGTTTCTTTTTTTGCACCATATTTCAGCAACAACTGACCACTATATGCAATGCCATCTTTTTCAGCTCTAGCAGGATCAAGATCGGGATTTACGAACTCAAGATTAATCTCTTTATGATGAACTTTGTATTGTTTGAGTAACTGCTTTAAGTTCTTTTTAACTACGGCATCATCTGGCACATATGCCGTTACATCTAGTGGCTTATCTAACTTCTTTAATAGCGCCTGCATGGTTTCACTGAGCGAATTTCGTTGGCTTTGAGTAACATCAAAACGTTTGTTATAAGTCTTGCCTACATAGCCAAGCAAACCAATAACCGTAAGCAGTAAAATCACAAAAATACTATTCTGTAAGCGCAGAGCAATGTGTGATTTATTCATCATAGCGTTAGCCCAACAACCTATCATTATCGAGTTTGCGTACCGCCAAAACTAAAAAGCCTACAATGAACAACAAATAGTAAACAATATCACTGGTATCAATGACACCGCGGACAAAGGTCTCGAAGTGACTGAAGTGAGACAAATAAATAAATAATTCACTGCCATTGGTTTGTGAACCGCCTGATAAATACAGCATCACCAAAAACATCAAAAAGCCAAAGGTACTTATTGCCGCAATCACAGGTTGACTGGTTAAACTGGATAAAAATATTCCGGCTGCTGTAAATGAAGCCAGTAACAGAAATAAACCAAGTGATGAGGTAAATATCATGCCCCAATCGATCTCAGTACCATAGCTTAAGGCGATGGGCAACAAGCTCAACATGGCAATAAACAGAATCACAAACAGTAATAGACCCAAATATTTGCCCAATACAATTTGCAGTGATGAAAGTGGAGATGAACGTAATAATGTGAGTGTCTGATTCATACGTTCTTCGGCAAAACTACGCATGGTTAGAATCGGCATTACCGCGAGCATAATAATTCCAGCCCATAAATAGACGGGTGAGACAATAAAGAAAGTTGCTCCAGGTGCATTTTCAATTGTCGCAATCTGTTGCTGGTAAAAGCCGGTGAAATCATCAATTCGCGTAAGAAAAATCATCCCCAGAATAAATTGTAAAATGGCTAGTACACTCCACGCAAAAGGCGAATTAAACATACGTTTAAATTCGGTAATGGCAATAGTGAATATATTATTCATTCACAAGCTCCTTACTCACATTCGTTATTTCGGCTTGTTGTGGTTTTGTATCTGAATACACTAAATCCATAAAGATTTGTTCTAGCGTCTCAGTTTGCGGACTTAGCTCGACCAGCTCCCATCCTTGCTTTACGGCTAGTTTAAAAATATCAGTGGCGTGATTTTGTAGATTTGAATCTTGATCGAATATTATTTGGTAACGATTTTGATCTGCCATTGAATCAAGTAATTTTACACTTTCAACATGAGTTAAGTTTTCTATTAATTGTGCATCTATTGAACCATTGAAACTTACCAAAAGGTTACTACCAAAATGTCTTTTTGCGAGCTTTTCAAAGCTATCGGCAAAAACTGTTTCACCACGATTAATAATCTGAACTCGATCACACACCGCTTGAACTTCTGGCAATATATGCGTTGATAAAATTACCGCATGATCTTCGCCCAATTCGCGAATTAACTGCCTTATTTGATTTATTTGAAGTGGATCAAGGCCAACAGTTGGCTCATCAAAAATCACAACTTTAGGTTGATGCAAAATAGCTTGGGCGATGCCAACGCGTTGCTGATAACCCTTTGACAGGTTTCCTATTAGCTTCTTTGAAACATCTTGTAAGCCACAACGATCACTCGCGTTGTTTATCAAATTGTTTCTTTGTCCTTTGGCTATCCCTCTCAGTGCAGCACAGTATTTTAGAAACTCAGCTACAGTCATATCTTTATAAACAGGGGGCTGTTCTGGCAAATAACCTATCGCAGCCTTGGCTAATTCAGGCTCTTCGATAAGATTTATACCAGCAATAAGGACATCACCAGAAGATGGGGAAATATTACCCGTTAACATTTGCATGGTAGTTGACTTGCCCGCACCGTTTGGACCAAGCAATCCGAGTACTTCGCCTTTTTTAAGCGTAAGATTAAAATCGTTTACGGCATGATAATCGCCATAATAGCGATTCAAGGCGTTAGCTTGAATTAGCACGTCGTTATCTTGCGCTAAGATATGCGCGTTGTTTTTTCGAGCATTAGCGCTCATTTGATCCCCATTTCCCCAGCCCAGAGAAAATATTGTTATTATAAGGTTATATTTAACAAGTAATTATACCAAGCAAGTGCTTAAAAGACACCCCCCTACTTTTAGCCACTTTTGGATTGTATATAAAATTCTAAGGAGTATTCATGCCAGTCATTTTTAGTACCCCAAGCAGTCATCGCGTATTTATGTTCGATAAAGATGCAAGCATGATGTTAAAAGCCATGAAAACAAGTGGAAACATCCCTGGTGCTTTATTCCCTGAAGCCATTGATGATGCTTTAAAGGCATTACAAGAGCGGGTTCAACTAGAAAGTAATGACGAAGATGAATCAGCAACAGATGATGATAATCACGTTGGTATCCAGAAAAAAGCATTGCCCTTGATGGAGTTGATGCAAAGAGCCATCGAACAGAATGAAAAACTGTTGTGGGAGCAAGGTTAAACAGCGTTCTAGTATATAAAAAAGACACCCCCCTACTTTTTGGGCTTTTATCCGTCTCTTAGTTACCCTATAAATTTACCCAGACACAAAAAAGCCCAGATAAACTGGGCTTTTAAATTCTTTAGAAAGGAAATCTTATTTGATTTTCGCTTCTTTAAACTCAACGTGCTTACGTACTTTCGGGTCGTACTTTTTCATCACTAATTTCTCAGTCATAGTACGTTTATTCTTAGTGGTAGTGTAGTAGTAACCAGTACCTGCAGTTGAAACTAATTTGATTTTATCACGCATGATTATTCTCCTTTAGGCTCTGTGCCTTATACCTTTTCGCCACGAGCACGAATTTCAGCCAAAACTGTATCGATGCCTTTTTTATCAATAATACGCATACCTTTAGTGGTTAAACGCAATTTAACGAAACGATTTTCAGATTCAACCCAAAAACGATGCGAATGTAGGTTAGGCAAAAAACGACGTCTTGTTTTATTATGTGCGTGAGATACGTTGTTTCCAACTACCGGACGCTTTCCTGTTACCTGGCAAACCTTAGCCATGATAAATCTCCAAATTCTTATTGTTACAATTGTAAAATAATGACACTCAAAACTGTCTGAGAGTCGAAAGGCGCATAATTCTATCGAATCATTACCAGTCCATCAAGCTTAATCTCAATTATTTAACGGTTATTTAGCCTTTGTTTCTTGATCTTTTGCTTAAATCACCTCAAAAAACTCTGATAGGCAGGATTATCTGTTTCATCCCAATATTCATACCCTAAATCATCTAGAAATTGAGTGAATTTCTGGTAGTTTTCAGAAGCTACTTGCATACCGACTAAAACACGCCCGAAGTCAGAACCATGATTTCGATAATGAAACAGACTAATATTCCAAATGCCACGCATACTGGTCAAAAAATGCAGTAAAGCCCCAGGTTTTTCTGGAAAACTAAAACGATATAAACGTTCGTCATTGATGTTTTGCGCATGCCCACCCACCATAAATCGCAGATGCACTTTAGCTAATTCATTATCAGTCAGGTCGATAACGTTATAACCTTGCTGCTGCAATTCTTGCATAATGATTTGCTTTTCATTATCACCGTCATTAACTTTTATACCAGTAAATACCTGAGCTTCGTTATTATCAGAATAGCGGTAATTGAATTCGGTGATACTGCGATCACCTAAGGCTTGGCAAAAATCTCTAAAGCTATTATGGCGTTCCGGAATAGTTACCCCAAAAATAACTTCACGCTTTTCACCTATTTCTGCACGTTCTGCTACGTGGCGTAAACGATCAAAATTTATATTGGCGCCACTACTAATGGCAATTAATTGTTGGTCTTTTATTTGATGCTTTTCAACATATTTTTTTAATCCTGCAACACCTAAAGCACCGGCAGGTTCTAGCATGGTACGGGTATCTTCAAAAACGTCTTTTATCGCTGCGCAGGTTTCATCGGTGTTTACTGTTATCATTTCGTCAACAAGATTATTGACGATATCGAAAGTAATATCCCCTACTTTGCGAACCGCAGCACCATCCGCAAATGTACCAATACTCTCTAGTTCTATAATTTCGCCTTTCTTAACGGCTTCGGTCATACTTGGCGCTTCTTCGTGTTCAACACCAATTACTTTGGTGGATGGGCTCAAATATTTGATATAACTAGCGATGCCAGATAATAAGCCGCCACCGCCTACGCAAACAAACACAATATCGATTGGATCAGGGTGCTGACGTAATAATTCCATACCTATAGTGCCTTGCCCTGCAATCACATCTAAGTCATCAAAAGGATGAATAAAAATCATGCCTTCTTTTTCACTTAGCTCCATCGCATGGGCATAAGCATCATCAAACGTATTTCCTGTTAAAACAGCATTACCACCGTATGATCTGACACCTTTAACTTTTATTTCAGGTGTGATTTTGGGCATCACAATCGTCGTTTTAATTCCAAGTTTTTGTCCTGCAATTGCAACACCTTGAGCATGATTTCCAGCAGATGCAGCGACTACACCAAGTTGTTTTTGTTCTTCAGTTAATTGAAACATACAATTAAATGCGCCACGCAATTTAAAAGAAAACACCGCTTGCAGATCTTCACGTTTAAGAAAAATATTATTATCGAACCGCTTTGAAAGCGACTTAGCAGAATCTAAGGGACTTTCAATCGCTACGTCATAAACTCGGGCCGTTAAGATTTTTTCAATTATTTTATGATGTCTATCTTTATTCATCAGCGAACTGTACGAGTTGTTTGAAAAAGGTGCAAGTACACAACACATTTAGGTATGATCACAACTCTAAAAATTTCTGATACTAATCGAGACTCTTAGTTATGACACAAGATGAAATGAAAATTGCTGCCGCTGAAGCTGCTATGAAATATGTTGAGCCAGGTATGATTGTAGGTGTCGGCACAGGTTCTACAGCAAATCATTTCATTGATGCATTAGCAACAATGAAACATGACATAGAAGGCACCGTTGCAAGTTCTATTGCCACTGAAGAACGCTTAAAAAGCCATGGTATTAGAGTAATGGAGTTAAATAATGCAGGGCAGCTATCGATTTATATTGATGGTGCAGATGAGTCCGATCATCATTTAAATCTGATTAAAGGTGGAGGCGGCGCCTTAACTCGTGAAAAAATCGTTGCAGGTGCCAGCGATAAATTTATTTGCATCGCTGATGATACGAAATTGGTAGATGTGATGGGTAAGTTTCCACTACCTGTGGAAGTGATTCCAATGGCTCAGAGTTTTGTCGCTAGAGAGATAGTTAAAATGGGTGGTATCCCAATTCTTAGGGAAGGGTTTACCACAGATAATGGAAACATCATTATTGACGTCAAAGGTTTAGAGATTCTAGAACCCGTAAAAATGGAAGATGAGTTTAATAAAATTGCGGGTGTTGTAACGGTGGGATTATTTGCCAGAAGACCAGCGGATGTATTAATTTTAGGTACAGCAAAAGGTGCGAAAGTTCTTACCTAGTACTTGATTAATTCAACAGGTAAATTCGCAACATTAAGATTTTTCATTTATAAGAAAATTAACGTTTTTAGCCAGTACTCTTTTCTGGCTCAACTAATTTTAATTGATCTTTTTTGATTCTATTAAAAATTTCTTCTCTATGCACAGCAACATCTTTAGGCGCGTCAATACCGATGCGTACTTGATTGCCTTTCACACCAATAACAGTGATTGAGACATCATCACCGATCATTAGTGTTTCACCAATGCGTCTAGTTAAAATTAACATTAGAACATTCTCCTTTATTATAATTATTAGCCACTATCCTGAGACTATAAATTCTATCGCTTTTTTATTTTTGTGGTTTTTTGTTTAATAATTTTTATTTGTTACATTCAGAACAAACAAAGATCATTAACACTATGTAGTTTTTATTTTTGTTATAAACCACTTTTTCCGATATACGGTGTAATGATGACACGATTGGGCTTAACACAAACTTAACTTTTAGAAGTTTTGTTATTTTTCAAGCTAATAAGTGTTTATTAATTCATTAAAAAAGACACCCCCCTACTTTTGCTTGATTTATACGTTATTTCTTCTTTAATGTTAGGTGACAAATAGCATTGATTTTTTTGCAAATTCACACAATTAGCAAAACTCAAAAGAATTGAATGTGAATTTCTAATTAAGCATCATCTAAACGAAATGACTCGTGCAAACTCCTAACAGCTAACTCTAGATATTTCTCGTCAATCACTACTGCTACCTTTATTTCTGACGTAGAAATCATACGGATATTGATATTTTCTTTTGCCAATGCTTCAAACATCTTGGTAGCCACACCTGCATGAGATCGCATCCCGCCACCAACAATGGAAACTTTAGCAATAGTCTGATCTCCACCTACGTTTTTTGCGCCAAATTTCTTAGCTGTCGCTTGAAGGATTTCTTTTGCTTGATCATAGTCATTACGATGCACCGTGAAAGTAAAGTCAGTAGATCCATCTGCGCTTGCATTTTGCAGAATCATGTCTATTTCGATATTGGCATCAGATATTGGACCCAATATTTTAAATGCCACGCCTGGCTGGTCTGGAACACCCAAAATCGTTAATAGTGCTTCATCTTTATTAAACGCAACACCGCGTACTAAAACTTCTTCCATTATGTCTTCCTCACGCGTCACTAGCGTACTTTTTCCATCATCACCTTCATCAAAACTCGACAGAACTCTAATAGGCATATTGTATTTATAGGCAAATTCTACTGCCCTGATTTGTAACACTTTAGAACCCTGACTCGCCATTTCCAGCATCTCTTCTAAAGCTAACTTAGGGATATGGCTGGCTTCAGGCACCATCCTCGGATCAGTGGTATAAACACCATCTACATCAGTGTAGATCTGACATTCGGCCGCATCTAACGCCACAGCTAATGCAACAGCTGTAGTATCGGAGCCACCTCGGCCAAGAGTAGTAATATTTCCGTTCTCATCTACGCCCTGAAAACCAGCCACAACGACCACTTTACCGGCGCTTAAATCAGCTTTTATCTTGCTGCAATCTATGTTGCTAATTCGAGCTTTGCTAAATGAATTATCTGTTTTTACGCCTGCTTGAGAGCCAGTATATGAAATCGCTGGACACCCTTTTGCCTCAAGAGCCAAACTAAGTAAACCAATCGTTACTTGTTCACCTGTTGATAAAACAACATCCTTTTCTCTGGCAGAACCGTTTGGATTTAACTCATTGATTAAAGCCACAAGTTTGTTTGTTTCACCAGACATTGCTGAGACAACAACAACAATTGAATCACCCTTTTCTCGATGACGTATGACACGCTTTGCAACTTCTTGAATACGTTCAGCTGAACCTACCGATGTCCCACCATATTTTTGGACAACAATTCTTTGTTTACTCATTTATAATTGCCCTTCAACCCAAGCTACTACGGATTCTAATGCAGCTGGTAGTGCGCTTGGATCATTTCCACCACCTTGCGCCATATCAGGTCTTCCTCCACCTTTGCCATCTATCTGTTGTGCCACGTGTTTAAGTAAATCTCCCGCTTTAATTTTATCCGTTTCAGTTTTAGTAACACCTGCAACCAAACTTACTTTTCCATCAACTACTGTTGAGATAACCACAGCAGCTTTACCTAATTTGTTTTTTAATTGGTCTAATGTATCTCTTAATGATTTAGGGTCAACGCCATCTAATTGAGCAGCTAAAACTTTAATTCCTGATACTTCTACAGCATCTGAAGCTAAATCAGAACCAGCTTGTGATGCTAATTTAGATTTTAATTGCTCTAATTCTTTTTCAAGCGCGCGCGATCGATCTAATATATGAAGAACTTTATCTTCAACTTCTGCACTAGAACTTTTAACTAATGAAGCAATATTATCTAGTTGTTGTGATCGCTGATCGACCCACTCAACAGCTCCGGTTCCTGTAACCGCTTCTATACGTCTTACTCCTGCTGCAACACCACCTTCACTAATAATCTTGAATAAACCAATATCACCGGCTCGTTCCACATGTACACCACCACATAATTCTGTAGAGTAACCAATATTTACCACACGAACTTCATCACCGTATTTCTCGCCAAACAATGCCATAGCACCCTTTTCAATGGCATCGTCCATCGTAGTAATTTCTGATTCAGCTTTTGCATTTAACCGAATCTCATCGTTAACGATAACTTCAACTTCTTTAATTTGCTCTTTAGTCATTGGCTCTGGGTGCGAAAAGTCAAAGCGCAATCTATCCGCTGTTACTAAAGAACCTTTTTGTTCAACTTGATCACCCAACACAATTCTTAAAGCTTTATGCATTAAGTGAGTACCAGAATGATTTAATACAATTGCTTGTCTTCTTGCCTTATCGACTTCGGCAACAGCTTTGTCACCTGAATTTAATGAACCTGAAATTACAACACCATAATGAATAAAAACATCACCTTGCTTTTGCGTATCATGTACTTCAAATACATTATCATCACCGATTTTTAACGTACCTGTATCGCCAACAGGACCGCCTGATTCTGCATAGAAAGGGGTGTTATTTAATATGATTTGAGCTTTTTGATCTTTTGTAATTGAATTTGCTTTAACACCATCAACAAAGATAGAAAGGATTTCTGCTGTATCTTCAGTTTTATCATAACCACTGAAAAAAGTTTCGCCTTTAACATCGAGTTTATCATTGTAATCAGTTGCAAACTTCCCAGCTGCACGAGCTCTTTCTCGTTGCTGATTCATTGCTATTTCAAAACCTTCTTCATCAATTTTTAAACCATTTTCTCGGGCAATATCTGCTGTTAAATCAAGCGGAAAACCGTAAGTATCATATAGTTTAAATACAACATCACCTGCTAAGGTATCACCAGACATATCTTGCATCGCTGTCGACAAAATTTTCATTCCTTGGTCTAGAGTTTCAGCAAAACGTTGCTCTTCTTTTAATAAGGTTTCTTCTGTTTTTAATTGCGCTTTTACTAATTCGGGATAAGCCTCTCCCATTTGTTGAACTAAGGGCTTAACTAATTTGTGAAAGAAAGCATTATTTAGACCTAATTTATGTCCATGTCTTGCAGCGCGACGAATGATTCTACGAAGTACATAACCTCTACCTTCGTTTGAAGGCACTACACCATCAACAATTAAAAAAGCACATGATCTGATATGGTCCGCTATGACTTTTAATGAAGCATTTTCTTTGTCTTTAGTATTTGATAAGTCAGCGATAAAACGAATTAAGTTTTGGAAAAGATCTATATCGTAATTACTATGGCCGTTTTGCAAAATTGCAGCTAAGCGCTCTAACCCCATACCAGTATCTACAGATGGTTTCGGTAGTTTATTCATAGTACCGTCGGTATCACGGTTAAATTGCATAAAGACCAGGTTCCAGATTTCTATAAATCTATCGCCATCTTCTTCAGGTGTTCCTGGAGGACCACCCCAGATGTGATCGCCATGATCGTAAAATATCTCACTACATGGGCCACATGGGCCTGTATCTCCCATTGCCCAAAAATTATCACTTTCGTACTTCTTACCAGGTTTATCACCAATACGACTTATACGATCAGCAGGGAAGCCTATTGTATCGATCCAAATATTTGCAGCTTCATCATCTTCTTCGTAAACGGTGACCCATAACTTTTCTTTTGGTAGTTTTAAAACTTCAGTTAAATATTCCCATGCATATTTAATCGCATTTTCTTTGAAGTAATCACCAAAACTGAAGTTACCCATCATTTCAAAAAACGTATGATGCCTCGCCGTATAACCTACATTTTCAAGATCGTTGTGTTTACCACCCGCTCTTACACAGCGTTGTGAAGTCGTCGCTCTAGAATATTTACGAATGTCTTCACCCAAGAAGACATCTTTGAATTGCACCATACCAGCATTAGTAAATAATAAAGTTTTATCATTGCCAGGAATCAATGAACTTGAAGCAACGATTTGGTGTTCTTTTTCTTCAAAGAATCGTAAGAAACTCTGGCGAATTTCTGCTGTACTCATTAATGTATTTTTTTCGGAAGACATGCTTAACTCGTTGATGCGACAAAGACGCTATTGTCTATGTATGCCGAGGGATATTCAAGATAGCTAAGTAATTAATTATTGTTATTATTAGATTTGACCACTGAAGTTATAGTTTCATAATATTAAGTTACGTTAAAACGCGTTTTATTATTTCATTGCTAAAACCCTTGGTAGACAAGAAACGCATACGCTTCGCTTTTTCGTTAAAATCTTTAGGTTTCGTCTTTCTAAATTTTTTTTCAATTTGTTCTTTTGCTGACTTATACCAATCAACTTCAGCTTCATTAATAGCTGTACCTATCAAAACTGTTTTAATACCACGATTTTGTAATTCACAAGAAATTTTAATAGGACCAAATCCACGAGATGCTCTATGTCTTATATAGCTTTCAATAAAACGATCTTCGTTTAAATAATTATTCTCTTCTAACTCATTAAGCAATTTATCTATATCAACTCCATCTACATACTCTTTTTTTAACAGTTTATTCCGAAGCTCTAATCTTGAATGCTCGCGCATTGCCAAAGAATAAATTGCGGAGTTTTTGCAACGCGAATAATTATCTTTAGTTTTAAACCCTAGCTTACTCACTTTTAGCCCTCTTTAATCAATAGATACTTTTTTTAATTATTAAGAGTTAGTTTTATAAAAAATATAAAACAGTTTAAAAAGGATCAAAAAGTGGGGGGGTGTCTTTTTAAATGAATGGGGGATACTACCCCACCTTTTGATCTAAGGGGAAACTGAATTGTTTAATCTATTTCGGTTTCTTCAACTTCATCTGATGAAGATTCTTCTATATTTTTAGAAGGTAATAGTTTTTCTCGAATTAATTTTTCTATTTCTACTGCTATTTCTGGATTCTCTTTCAAATAGATACCAGAATTTTCTTTACCTTGGCCTATTTTCTCATTGTTATAGCTGTACCAAGCGCCTGCTTTGTGAACGATTCCTTCCTGTACACCTAGGTCTAACAATTCACCAACATGCGAAACACCTTCACCATATTTAATTTCAAATTCGGCTTGTTTAAACGGTGGTGCCATTTTGTTTTTAACTACTTTTACTCGAGTACTATTACCAATGATCTCATCACCTTTTTTCACCGCGCCAATACGACGAATATCTAAACGTACTGAAGCATAAAATTTAAGTGCGTTACCACCTGTGGTGGTTTCAGGACTGCCGAACATTACGCCAATCTTCATTCTGATTTGGTTAATGAAGATAACCATGGTGTTAGAACGTTTGATATTTGCAGTCAATTTGCGTAAAGCCTGTGACATCAAACGAGCCTGTAAGCCCATATGTGAGTCACCCATATCGCCTTCAATTTCTGCTTTAGGTGTTAGTGCCGCAACCGAATCAATTACGACTAAATCAACACCACCTGAACGTACTAACATATCGGTAACTTCTAACGCTTGCTCACCTGTATCTGGTTGAGAAACCAGCAAATCATCAATATTTACGCCTAGTTTTTGTGCATAACCAGGATCAAGCGCATGCTCTGCATCAATAAATGCTGCGGTACCACCATTTTTCTGACATTCAGCAATTGCATGAAGTGTCATCGTTGTTTTACCCGATGATTCAGGCCCATAGATTTCAATTACACGACCCTTTGGTAGTCCACCTATACCTAATGCAACGTCTAGTGTGATTGAGCCTGTTGAAATGACATCGATATTACGTGCTGCGGCTGAATCACCCATTCTCATGACAGTACCTTTTCCATACTGTCTTTCTATCTGACCCAGTGCAGCGGCTAATGCTTGTTTTCTTTTTTCGTCCATTATTTTGTTTCCCGTATTACTTTTTTATTTAATTTGAATGACTAATAGTTTTAGTTATTTCGTTGTTTGTTCTATAATAACTATAAAAGCAAACAAAAAGCAAACATTATTTTTGATCGATAATCCTATCAATTTCCTGTAACGCATATTCAACGGCTGAATTACGTATTTTGTCTCTATCCCCATTAAAAATTTTCGTGATACTGATCGGGCTTTTACCTTTCTGCTGAAAACCAAAACAAACCATACCAACCGGTTTTTCCTTAGTTCCTCCATCCGGTCCAGCAACACCACTAATAGCAACTGAAATATTTGCATTTGAATGATTCAAAGCCCCCTGAGCCATTTCTAATACCACTGCCTCGCTGACCGCTCCGTAACCATCTATCGTATTTTTTTGTACCTTTAACATATCTTGTTTAGAATCATTACTATAGGTAATAAAACCCCGATCAAAAATAGCAGAACTTCCTGATAAATCAGTAATTTGCTTAGCTAGTAGTCCACCGGTACAAGATTCAGCCGATACTAACAATAAATTTTTTTGATGAAGTTTTTTTGAAACTTTTTTCAATATCTGTGTCATACGATAATTATTTTGGTCAAACGGGACAGCATTCAAACGATAGAAAAAATAAATTTAATTTGAATGTGTCCTAAAAATCTAACTTCGAAAATGAGTTTGTATCCATTTTAAATATCAGAGGATAGTAACATGAGCAAAAAGTACAAAGTAGCAATTCTCTTTATTAGCATGTTGGCGTTGACAGCTTGCGGAGGCGGTGGCTCCTCTAGCAATAATAACGCTCAAGCTCCTGAACCAAGTACACCTGTGACTCCTGATCCGGTGACTCCTGATCCGGTAACTCCTGATCCTGTAACTCCTGATCCTGTAGCTCCTGATCCTGTAGCTCCTGATCCTGTGACTCCTGATCCTGTGACTCCTGATCCTTTGACTCCTGATCCTGTGACTCCTGATCCTGTGACTCCTGATCCTGTGACTCCTGATCTTGTGACTCCTGAACCGGTAACTCCTGACTTAAATAATGTTAAAAACCAAAGTGATGCTGCCAAGTTTCTTAATCGCGCAACATTCGGTCCTACGAAAGATAGCATCGATGAGTTAATGGCTAGAAATACGTATGAAAATTGGATCAACGATCAATACAATACAAATCCTTCATATCATTTTTCTAGAGTTAAAAGCCTTGGTCAAAAAATGTGTGCTCACATAAACGATGAGGGAGAGATAAGAGTTGATTCTTGGGAATATCGATTTGCTCGTCATCATATTTGGTGGGATAACGCTGCAAAAGCTAATGACCAATTAAGACAACGCGTTGCTCTAGCATTAAGTGAAATATTAGTAATTTCAGACTCTGAAGGCCTTGGTTTAGCGGAATATCATCTCGCTGTAACCAGCTATTACGATGTTTTAGTGAAACATGCTTTTGGAAACTATCGAGATCTGCTTGAAGATGTAGCCTTACATCCTGCAATGGGTGACTTCTTGAGCATGACTCGTAATCAAAAAGAAAATGAAGACGGTACAATTAGACCTGATGAAAACTTTGCTCGTGAAAATCTTCAATTATTTACCATTGGTGTTCATGAACTTAACTTAGATGGTACAAAAAAACGAGATGGAAACAATGAGTTCATTCCTACTTATGACCAAAAAACTATTGAGGAGTTTGCTAAGGTTTTCACTGGCTGGAGTTATGCAGATAAAAACTTTCATGAATGGGCAGGTAATGCAAACCGAACTATCCCACTAAAAGCTTTTGAAGATTACCACGACACCTCAGCAAAGACTTTATTAGGCGGTGAAATCAGTCCTAGTGGTCAAACTGCTTTAGCGGACTTAAGATTCGCTATGGATAACATTTTCAAGCATCCCAATATCGGACCCTATATAGGCAAGCAATTAATTCAACGTCTTGTTACTAGTAATCCATCGCCTGCTTATGTTTCCAGAGTAGCCAGTAAGTTTAATGATAATGGCAATGGTGTTAAAGGTGATATGAAAGCCATTATCAGTGCCATTTTACTGGATCCAGAAGCACTGGCCGAAACCAAACCAGATAATTTTGGTAAATTGCGAGAGCCAATGATGCGAATGAGTCATTTATGGCGTGCATTCAAAATGCAACCTTCTTTACGAATCGGCCATTACTGGAACTCTGATAAAAGATGTGGGCAAGGCACTTACCCTTCTTATAATTTTTACGGTGGATTACCACAATTTAATAGAGATTTAGGACAAGGGCCGTTACAAGCACGCTCTGTTTTTAATTTCTTCAGACCTGATTTCTCACCTAATGGTTTACTCAATGATAATGGTTTGAATGCGCCAGAGTTCCAGATTATTAACGAAAACACAATGGTGAGTTCAACAAACCTATTTAATCAACTCATTGAAAAATTCAGCACTGATCAAGCTTTCACACCAGCTCTAGAGCAACTTTCTGAGTTTGATATGAGAGATGTCACTAACTTAGCGAGTAATACAGATAATTTATTAGATTATCTAGACTTAGTATTGCTCAATAACGAAATGAGCAACCCTTTAAGAGATATTTTGAAAGAGCATTTAGACGCCCCTGATATTTTCAATGATGGTAGAGAGGGTCAATTCCAAAAAGCCAGAGAAGCCATCATGTTAATAGTTGATTCTCCTGAATACTTAATCCAACGCTAGAAAATATACCGAGGAAATTAAAATGAATAAATTGCAATCACAAACTCGTCGTCATTTTCTAAAAAAGTTAGCATTAGGAATTGGCTCTGCATCACTTGTTGCTACTCAATCAAAACTCCAACTTATGCAATCTGCAATGGCAATGAGTTCTGATTACAGCGGTTTTACTGATCACAAATCGTTGGTATGTATCTTTCTATTTGGCGGTAATGATTCATACAATATGTTAGTTCCTTATGAACAAGCAGAATACAATCAATACAATTCTGTGCGCTCTAACCTAGCAATTAGCAGAAATAATTTATTACCCCTCAAAGGTAATCAATATGCATTACACCCATCCATGCCAGATATGCAAGCTCTTTATAATCAGGATGAACTTGCTGTAATGGGTAATGTTGGACCATTGATACAACCGACAACTCGCTCAGGTTTTCAAAACGAAAGCGTACCACTACCTGCTGATTTGTTTTCTCATAATCACCAACAAGAATTTTGGGAAACAGGAACAACAGCTAAAGGAAGTACTCATCCTCCAGGCTGGGGCGGCAGAATGATCGATATGCTGATCAGTGCAAATGTTGATCAATCCAGTCCAGCTTTATTTAGCTTATCTGGTAATAGTGTTTGGCAACGTGGTAACAAACCTTTGGATTTTGTGCTTAACCCCAATTCTGGTGTTGAAGAAATTAAAGCATTTGCTGATAAAGATTGGCCTCGATATAAAAGAAGCCGAATTGCAGCATGGCAAAAAATATTACAACAAAGTTCACCTTCATTATTGAATCAACAATTAACTAACACTTACGTACAAACAGATGAAAGAATTGGAAACCTTGTTCAACAATATTCATTAGCCCCTGAAATCACTACCGTTTTTCCAGAAGGTGGACAATTCTATAAACAGCTTTCAACTGTAGCGAAGATGATTTCAATTCGTGAAAACCTAGGCATGAAACGCCAAATATTCTTTGTAGGTATCGGTGGTTGGGATACGCATGGTAATCAACTTAATGATCATGCAGAAAGACTAGCTACCCTCAATACTGGACTAAGTACCTTTTATAATGCGACTAAAGAGTTAGGTATTGAAAATAGCGTCACCACGTTCACCGCCAGTGAATTTGGCCGAACCTTAAGTATCAATGGTGATGGAACAGACCATGCATGGGCAGGGCATCATATGATTATGGGCGGTGCGGTAAAGGGCGGGCAGGTTCATGGCGAAATGCCTGAATTAGTGTTAGATGGGCCTGATGATGCCCAAGATACTGGACGCTTAATTCCAAAATATGCAATTGACCAATACGGAGCAACCTTAGGTAAATGGATGGGAATGACAGATAGTGATTTATTAGAAATATTCCCTAACCTAAGCAATTTCGATAATTATGATTTAGGCTTTATGAGCTAACAATTTCAAAACAGACTAAAAGTAGGGGGGTGTTGTTTTTACGCTCAACATGAGCCAAAAATATCCATTGACTAACACCAGGAAACACAACACCCGAGGGTATTAGCAGAGTTATATCTTCTAAAGAATATAAAAAAGACACCCCCCTACTTTTAAGCACTTTTAAACGTACATAACATAACAATAGCTATGTTTCTCAAGAGCTAATAAAATCAAGCTTCTGTTAAGAAGAATTATTGATAAATATGCCTGTTACCGTTTCTATTGCACAAATTAATCCAATTGTTGGTAGCTTTAAGCAAAATCTGCAAATGATTGCTGACGCTATTGAATCGGCTAGAAATGACGCTGCTGATGTTGTGATTTTTCCTGAACTAGCATTAACGGGCTACCCACCAGAAGATTTACTCTTCAGACCTACTTTTATCAAAAAGGTAGAAGACTCATTACAGCAGATAGCACAACTATCAAAAAATATTACTACAATTATTGGCGCTCCAGTTTTTCGAAACGAGAAGCTTTTCAATATGGCTTGTGTTTTGCGTGACGGTAAAACAATCACTGAATATGCCAAACAACATCTCCCAAATTACCGTGTATTTGATGAAAAACGTTATTTTAATAAGGGTAAAGAAAACGGCATTATTGATATTAACGGTCACCAAGTTGGTTTATTGATTTGCGAAGATATTTGGAAAAAGCAACCAGCAAAAAAAGCGAAAGCCGCAGGCGCAGAGTGTTTATTAGTCTTGAATGCCTCACCTTTTAGAGCAGGCAAAACACAAGAACGCATAGACCTTCTTGCAAAACGGTCTAGCGATAATCAAATTCCCATCATATATAACAATCTCGTTGGCGGACAAGACGAGTTAATCTTTGATGGCGAATCCATGGTTTTCAACGAATCTGGTGAATTGACGTTTCAAGCACCCAGTTTTGAAACCGGTGTATTTACCCAAACTTTACTCGAAGAGCATCCTCAGAAATCAATCAAACCGAATATACAATCCATTGATCACAGCATTTACCAAGCACTGATTCTTGGTGTTAAAGATTACGTAAATAAAAATGGTTTCCCAGGAGTCATGTTGGGATTGTCCGGTGGAATAGATTCCGCGTTAACCATGGCGATAGCAGTTGACGCACTGGGTGCAGAAAACGTCGAAGCTGTGATGATGCCTTTTCATTATACCGCTGATATCAGTAAACACGACGCCGCCCAACAGGCAAAAACCCAGGGGGTAAACTATCGGGAAATTCCCATTGAGAATATTTACGATAGTTTTATGTCGGCATTATCGGATGAATTTGAAGGCACTAAACGTGATACCACCGAGGAGAATATTCAATCGCGCACGCGCGGTGTTTTGCTCATGGCAATGTCGAATAAACTGGGGAAAATGGTATTAGCCACAGGCAATAAAAGTGAGATGGCAGTCGGATATGCCACACTTTATGGCGATATGGCGGGTGGTTATGCGCCTTTGAAAGACGTATTTAAATTAAAAGTATATGAGCTTGCCAAATACCGCAATGAGATCGGTGATGGCACCATTGATAAGCCAAATTACAAAGAAATTATCCCTGATCGTGTTATTACACGTCCGCCTTCAGCAGAACTCGCACCGGATCAAGTTGATGAAGATTCTTTGCCCCCTTACGATATTCTTGATGCAATTCTGCGTATGTTTATCGAAGAATTTCAAAGTGTTGATGACATTGTGAAACAAGGTTATGAACGTGAAACAGTTGAACGTGTTGCGAATTTAGTATTGCTAAACGAATACAAACGCCGCCAATCTGCTCCTGGTATTCGTATCACGAAACGCGCCTTTGGCAAGGATCGCCGTTATCCGATCACATCCCATTATCGTTGGAATCTGACCTAGTCAGACAAACTAACTGTCATGCATTTTCGTTCTGATAACCGCCATATTCTTGTAATCACCGGCGAACAAGATCAATCCTTACACTATGCAAAACATATAAGTAGAAAACTTGATTCGGTTGAGATTATCGATCACAAAAAGGCACTGGAATTTTTAGGTCAAGAAATCGACGCGGTTATTTATAACATGCACAATGCATTTGACCCGAATGCTTTTGGCGCAGTATCTGGCACCATTCGCGGTGGTGGTTATTTAATTTTACTTCGACCAAACAAAATACCTAAGTCGAGTCTGTTTCTCACACGTTTTAACCAAATACTTGAAAATACACCCCAAATAAACTTTTTAAATATCAACGATTCTAAAGAGTTGTTATTAAAAACCCCTCCCAGAAAAACATACGCAGATACCTTTGCCACTCAAGATCAAGAAAATGCAGTGGCAGCGATCATCAAAGTAGTTACAGGCCACCGCCGTCGACCATTAGTCATTACATCTGACCGTGGTCGAGGAAAGTCAGCAGCTTTAGGTATAGCTGCTGCAAAACTTTCAGAACAAGGGATTAAAAATATAATCATCTGCGCACCCAGCAAGCAAACAGCTGAAGTTGTTTTTAAGCATGCAAACAAAGAAAGCTACCTAACTTTCTACTCACCTGATGAATTACATCAACAAAAACCAAAAGCTGATTTAGTGTTAGTTGATGAAGCTGCCGCAATTCCAATACCTCTTCTAACA
>CALJIH010000304.1 GCA_937974135.1 uncultured Cocleimonas sp.
GGTGAACAACATTTGTTGTTCACCGACTTGGGTACTATCAATTGATCTTATTTAATCAATGCAGCTAACTTTGCTTTAGCTGGTGCACTTAACCATTGTGACCAAATATTACTATTTGCTTGAATGAACGATACAGCAGCTTCTTCAGCAGATGCTTTGTTATCTTTTTTCCATGCAAGAACAGTGTTTAACTGATCGTTAGTGAACTGCATTTTAGACATTAAAGCTGTAATTTCTGGGTTTGAAGTTGCAAAAGAATTCGTTACACCTGTAACCACTTTTGATGGAGGGTAAGCTGATTTCTTAGGTGTATCTTTACAGTCTTTGTTTGAAGCACATCCGTGAACCTTTGTATCGGCTGGTCCAACATCAACCTTAACCATCTTGTACTTACCTAAAATTGCAGTAGGTGCCCAGTAGTAACCGAACCATGGTTTCTTATCTTCGTATGCAGCACCAATTGAAGTTGCTAATGTTTCACCAGAACCGTGGTTGAATACTTCCATACCTTTACCAGCAAAATCCCAAGCCTTGATATAATGATCATTAGCTGTACGACAACCCCAACCAACAGGACAGTTGTGGAACTTACCGCCAACAGCAGCTGGGTTAGCTAGAATGCCATCAATTTTTGTTAGCTCTGGGTTTGACTTAGCTAAGTAATCTGGGATCCACCATCCTTCTTCACCACCGTCTCTGAAAACTTTAGCAACAGTTTTAACTTTACCCGCTTTTTCGATTTTTTCGTAAACAGGAGCATTGTTGTACCACATCTCAGTTGCGATATCAGGCTTACCAGTTTCAGCAAGTGACGTAGCAGCAGTTACAGTAGCTGAAGGAACAGTTGTTACTTTACAACCGTAACCTTGCTCCATTAAGAACTTTGCAACTTGAGTGATAAATTGAGAAGAAGCCCAGTTCATTTCAGTGATTGAAACATCACCACATTTAGCTGCTTGGGCTGGACTTGACATAGCTGCAAATAAAACTGCAGTACTGATTATACTAAATAAACTTTTTTTCATTATTTTCATTCCTCCATGGATTTGATAAAGAATTACCTTAGTAATAACTAATTAATTTAATTTAAACAATAAATTTATATGATTTATAAAGATGGGGTTCGTAAAACTAATTTTATTATTACTGACTTAAAAGTAGCACTGGGTTTAAGTTTAGTCAAAACACTAAAAATAAACTGGACTTGAGAAAAACTAAACCCATGTTAATACCCAATGACGTAATTAATATAGTCTAAATTTTGGAAATGTCTCAACTATTTAACAATTTAATTTGTTTACGCACTTCATCAATAAATTCAGAGGTCGCTAAAGATAAACTTCTGTTAGTAGGCTGCAACAAAAACAATTGTCTTGTCAGTGATGTATCATCTAATTTTTTTGCAATTAGATTAGGCGCTAATGATGATGCCATACGTGGTAATAAGGTTATACCAAAGCCAGAATCTACAAAAGCTAATAAAGAAGAGACGTTTCTGATTTTTAAGTGTGCAGCGGAAACTAGCTTCTGTATATCTGCATGATTCGAGAGTTCTAATAGATCGTTAGAAATAAATGGATGTGCGAGTAAATCATTTATTGTCAGTGGATTTTTATTTTTCTCTAATGGATGACCTTTTGGTACTAAACATATAAAAGGCTCTTCGGTTAATAATTCTGACTTGAGATTTATTGAGCTCGGTGAAAGACTGGCAATACCAAAATCTGAAGATCCTTCTGAAACCGTTCTAGCAACAGAATATGAGTCTATGTCCCTTAAATCTACCTGAATGTTTGGTTTATTTTTATATAACTCAGTAATCACTAAAGGAATTAGATGTGTCGCTACTGAAGGTACAGCGGCAATTCTCACGTGCCCACTTTTACCAGAAGCATAACGTTGAATGTCATCAACTGCTTTTTCGTGTTCGCTAACAGCACGTGTCGAACATTCACGAAAGAATTCTCCAAATTGAGTTAATACTTGCTTGCGTTCACCTTCAAATAACTGCTGACCCGTTTCTTCTTCGATGAGTTTTAAGGTTAAAGAGACCGCAGATGGTGATCGATGTAAGACTTTAGCAGCTTCGCTTAGCGAGTTGTAACGACTAACGGCCAAAAATTGACGCATGTATTCAAGTTTAATCATTATAAATTTGCCATAATGGTTTGTTTGGAATAATTTGAGAAAAACTGAAGCAGAAGTTAACTTTATACGGTTGACCTTAAATGTCAACAAGGCTTATTCTCAAGTTAAAGCGATAATATAAATATGAGTGAACAATAAATGAGTGATTTAAATAAAAATTATGTTGCGGGTGAATGGGTTGCCGGTGATAGTGAAATAGAAAATATAAATCCATCAAACCTAAAAGAAGTCATCGGTAATTATGCGCAAGCGTCGCAAAGTCAATTAGATACGGCCTTAAACGCTGCCAGTGAAGCGCAGAAGATATGGGCTAATACTGGCTTAGAGTCACGATATAGTGCGTTGATGGCAATTGGTACAGAACTCATCGCTCGTTCAGAAGAGCTTGGTACTTTGCTGGCGCGAGAGGAAGGTAAACCGTTGGCTGAAGGTAAAGGCGAGATTTATCGATCTGGACAATTTTTTACCTACTATGCTGCTGAAGTTTTGCGTCAAATAGGTGAAACGGCAGATTCAGTTCGTGATGATATTGAGATTGATGTACGCCGTGAACCGGTCGGAATTGTAGCGATCATTTCGCCATGGAATTTCCCTACAGCAACAGCGGTTTGGAAAATAGCGCCCGCACTGGCTTTTGGTAATGCCGTAATTTGGAAACCCGCAAATCTTGTGCCGGCATCAGCCGTGGCTTTAACAGAAATAATCTCACGACAAAATCTGCCGAAAGGGTTGTTCCAATTATTAATGGGCTCGGGTGGTAAAATCGGCCAAAGCTTAGTGGAAAGTCCCATGGTTGATGCGATCAGTTTTACCGGCTCGGTTGATGTCGGTCGCCACATTGCTAGCTCTTGCATTCAAAACTTCACTCGTGTTCAACTAGAGATGGGAAGTAAGAATGCGTTAGCAATTATGGATGATGCAAACATCGATACTGCTGTTGCTTGTGCGTTAAATGGAGCATTTGGTGGCACAGGGCAAAAATGTACCGCGTCATCACGTGTTGTTGTGCATGAGTCAATACACGATGAATTTGTCGAACGTTTCGTTACTGGGGCAAAAGCAATGGTTGTTGATCATGCTTTAAAAGAAGGCACGCAAGTTGGCCCAGTTTCTTCCGCAGAGCAGTTAGACGAAAACTTAAAAAATATCGCTTTAGCTAAATCAGAAGGTGGTGAATTAATGTGTGGTGGTGGCCGTGTAGAGCGCGAACACGAAGGCTATTACATGGAGCCAACCATTTTCACTAATACCCAAAATAACTTTGAAGTAAATCAAGAAGAATTATTTGCGCCGATGGCTTGTGTGATTAAAGTAGGAAGTTATGAGGAAGCATTGACGACAGTGAATGACACGCGCTTTGGCTTAACTTCTGGGATTATCACCGAATCACTCTCGCGAGCGTCACATTTCAGGCGCAATGCTAAAACAGGTTGTGTAATGGTGAACTTACCTACAGCAGGAACTGATTATCACGTGCCATTTGGTGGTCGTGGCGAATCTAGTTATGGTCCAAGAGAGCAGGGTAGCTACGCTAAAGATTTCTACACGATTGTAAAAACATCTTATATTCATTCAGGTGAGCCAAGCTAAATTAATTTAGATATATCAAGTTAAATAGAAGGAAGACTTAATGAGCTTAAATTATCGAATCGATAATTTGCAGTATGCAAATTGGTCAGAAAAAATATTTAAACAAATGCGGGATGGCAAGGTTGATGCTGTTCATGTAACCATTGTCTATCATGAAAATTTTCGTGAAATGGTCGCTGAAATTGAAAAGTGGAATAGTTACTTTGAACGCTTTCCAAAACTGATTTTCCACGGTAAATACGCTGAAGATGTAAAGTTAGCCAGAGAAACTGATCGCACTGCAATTTTCTTTGGTTTTCAAAACCCCTCACCTATTGAAGATGATATTGGTTTGGTTGAAATCTGCCATTCGCTTGGCGTACGTTTTATGCAGCTCACGTACAATAATCAATCTTTATTAGCGACGGGTTGCTATGAAGCTGAAGATCCTGGCGTGACACGCATGGGGCGTGAAGTGATAGAAGAAATGAATCGTGTCGGTTTAGTGGTGGATATGAGCCATTCTGCAGAACGCTCAACGTTAGATGCTATTGATATTTCATCTCGACCTATTGCGATTACCCATGCGAATCCTGCTTTTTGGCATCCAGCAAAACGTAATAAATCAAATGAAGTCTTGAAAGCTTTGGCGGCCAAAGGAGGGATGTTAGGCCTTTCTTTGTATCCGCATCACCTCAAAGACGGCTCAGATTGTACGCTTGAAAGTTTTTGCCAGATGGTGGCTGATACCGCTGATCTGATGGGGGTTGAGAATGTTGGTTTGGGTTCGGATTTATGCCAAGATCAACCAGACTCTGTGGTTGAGTGGATGCGTGTAGGTCGTTGGACCAAAAAGATTGACTACGGAGAAGGCTCTAAAGATAACGCAGGATTCCCACCAATGCCTACATGGTTTGAAGATAATCGCCATTTTGGAAATATTGAAGCTGGTCTTAAGCAACATGGTTTTAACGAAGCAGATTGTGCCGCAGTGATGGGTATGAACTGGTTGAATTTTTATGAAAAGAACTTTGTGCCTGAAAAGTAATAAAATCATTTTGTAAAAAGACACCCCCCTACTTTTTACATCTTTTATATTCAAAACCTCATAAAAGTAGGGGGGGTGTCTTTTAAATGCTGTTTATTTGATAAAATACTCCTATGAAACAAATGAATACGACCAATAAACAAACAACTGATAAAGCCAGTGTTTGTAAATTGATGAGACCTCCTCAACAAGTAATGAAGCTTGATCGCTTAGGATCCTCGCATCAGACACGTTTAAGCTTTATGCGAACTTTATTACGTCGTTTGAAACGCGAGAACTGGCGTTTTGAACGACCTATCTGGTCTGTTGATGATAATGGCGAAGGTCATGCAGTGTATTCTGCTATTGGACCACGCAGAACCTATTCCTTGATCGCATTTGCTCATGACTTAGATCCAGCATTACGTTCAGATCGTGTGATCGCGACCGCATGGGATGCCACTTTCTGTTTGTTTGACGGAATTCCAACTACCAAAGATATTGAACGTCTAAGTAAGAACGTACCCTTGCAGGAAGCAGGTCGAATTTCAGATAGCGAGTTATGCCTTTCTCGTGCTAATCGATCAGGTAGGTTGTTTGGTCACGTTCTGGATAGGCTAGCGGTTGGTGAACAACCAGATTTAGCGCTGATACAGTCAGTAGGTTATTTATATCGCACCACTGCAGTTTATGGCTCAGGTAAATTTGGGGCAGCGGATCGATTTTTAATTGAAGATCGAAAACTAGCCAGCGGACCGTTTAGATTAGAAATGTTGTCCGTGTATTTAATTCGCGCTTTTTCTGTCGATTTGGTTGAGCACATGGCGAAAGTCAAAGGTGGAGATAAGGCTACGACTATTGCACCGCATTTACGTCGCTGTTTTGGCATCGGGAATTCTACAGGACTAGGCATGGCGCCTTTTATCGTCAATCATCCGGTATTATTCAACAATTGGATTTCTGCCCGCGAACAGGCCTATGCAAGAGTCCGTGCTATAGATACTGCTGATGCAAAGAGTAAAACGCAATTTTTAGATTTCTTGAAACGTGCCCAATTAAATGTAGACATCTGGCATTCAAACCATGAATTACAAGTGGGTAAGCTTGTGGATCTAAAAGCGGATTTAGCGAAGCTTTCTGAGTATGTAAAAAACACATCCATTTTAGATGACTCAAAACCTTGGGATAATTTATATGCTTGGGTTGCACAAAACCTCACCTTTGAGGGGCAAGAGCATTTTTTAAGTTTGATGATCGAGCCCTATGGTGATTTAGTTGATGAGTTGACCGAAACCATGGGTGCAGATGAATACGCAACGTTTCGTATTGATGGTAGTCAATCGGTTGCTGATTTAATTCATCTAATAGAGAATAATTACGCCTGGGCGTTGGATGTCGATTATGTACAAG
This sequence comes from uncultured Cocleimonas sp., assembly GCA_937974135.1. Taxonomy (GTDB): domain Bacteria; phylum Pseudomonadota; class Gammaproteobacteria; order Thiotrichales; family Thiotrichaceae; genus Cocleimonas. The sequence goes on from CALJIH010000304.1 coordinate 6,155, forward strand.
AAAAAAATCAAGCAAAGTTTTGGTATGTCTCTGAAGAGAAGTTAGAGCCAAGACTAGGCGAGCGTTTTGAAGAGCCAGGTAAAGAATTTGAACAACCTTTAAGTACGGGTAGGGATGCATCTGAGCTGTATGTAGCCTTGAAAAACTGGTTGGAAGAACAAGGCGATTCCCAAGCGAACGAATTGGCCTATTTTTTATTGGCTCATTCTAAATATCGGCATATTGTTCGTAGGGTACAGCAACAAGCAAAATATAATTATGCTGAAATTCAAGATAATTTGATTGGATCTGAATTATTACCCATCAATATGTTGCGCTGTAAATTATCCTTTTTTGGTGCAACTCATTTTGATCCACGTTCAGATCGGTGGGTAAGAATATGCTTATACCAGAATGCGCCTTTTCCTTCTGAATTAGAACATTCAGCAGCAGATGATTGGGCTTATCCGCCATTAAATATAACAGCAGATACTTCTGCAAAGTTACAAGAAGTATAAAGTGTGGCTAAATATTCTTTAGGCGAGATTGATGCTTTAGCGAAAAAAGCAACAAGAGGAGCAGGCTATAGCTGGGGAATCTCAGAAGAAACGGGTAAAGCGGTGCGTTGGTTATGTGCCTATGGCTTTTCAGGTGCTGAGGCTCTTGCAAATCATTTAACAATTACCACCAATCAAAA
>CALJIH010000305.1 GCA_937974135.1 uncultured Cocleimonas sp.
ATATTAAAACCTATTCTATCTCTTAGGTTTTTAGCATATCTTTGCAAATGGAATTTTGGATTATTTCTAATACGCGCCTGAATTCGGACAAACCAATCATCACCCTTTTCGTTTAAGTTTCCATCTTCAGAAAAATCACTAGCAATTTCATCAATAATAGTTTGAGTATTAATAGAATATTCTGAAGCGGTTTCCATCAAGGCACCTGACAGCAATAACAACATCGCATTTTCTTCATCAAACACACTGCTGTTACTTGTCAAATCTAGTGAATTAGGATTTTCTATGCCAAAAATGGCAACTAATTCATCTTCAGATTGATTTAAAGATTCTTCAAAGGATTTGCCAGTAGCCACTAATGAATCGGTTCTTTGGCTAATCCAATGAGTTAAAACATTAATAGCATTGTTATTAGGATTATCCGTGACTGATGAAAGCGATATATTACTTGATAAAACAGATCCATCGCTCTCATCGAAAACTGTTCCCAAAGCAGCCATTCGATAATAACTAGATAGCTCAGAATCAGGCAAGTCAAAAGAGAACTTACCGCTTTTATCTTCTATGGTTGTCTTGATCGGCTCAGATACAATATTACCATTTGAATCCAAAGCAGTAATGACAACTTCAGAGTCAACTGAGAAAGGACCTTTTTGGGCAACACCAGTAATTATTGAAACTTGGGAGACTTCTTCGTTATTAGATCCTCCACCACAAGACACGAGCAGCATCAAAAATACGTAAATAAGCAAAAACTTACTTAGCTTTATATTTAAGCTCTTCCCTAGCATAAAATACCTTTCACAGTGTTATCTTAACTCTTCTCAGAATAACTATAGTAAATAAGTCATAATTTACAACTATACTTAAGTACCATAGTGATGGCAGGTACCTAACATATACTTATTCGGTTACTCTGAGTCCAAATTTGAGTCTAGAATAATTAGTGAAATAAAAATGTTAATATTTCGCAAAATAATCAATTTAATCAAATACAGTTAAGGTAAATTTTTCTGATTAGTAAACATATTCGATCGTTACTACCCATTATCATTAGTATTGCCCTAACAATATTGATGGGGCTCCTTTATATTAGTAAGAGTCCAACGAGTATAGAAATATTACAACGCTTAGAAGCGATACCTTATGATATTCGGCTCAAACTCAGCACACCTCAAGTTCAAAATAATATACCGCCAATCGTTATCATCGATATTGATGAAAATAGTCTGAAGCAACAAGGAAGATGGCCTTGGAGCAGGAAAAAACTGTCAACATTAATAGAGCAATTACATAAAAATACTCCAGCCGTTATTGCTCTAGATATCGTTTTATCTGAAGAAGAAACAAATCCCATCACAAAACTCAATAATGAATTAACCAATATCAATAAATCCATTCCACCCTGGCTGATTGATCTCAAAGATGATTTGGATGCAGATGCTCTTTTCAGTAAAACAATCAAAGACAAAGAAGTAGTATTAGGTTACCCGTTTCATAAAAATCTAACGACTCGTTCTGGTGAACTGCCTAAAACTTCATTTGCTAATGATATCTCTGATATTGAAACTATCACTGCAATTACTATGAAGGGATATACATCAAACTTAAAAGCCTTTACGGACAATGTAGCAGGAAGCGGATTTTTTAGTATCAGTCCAGATCGCGACGGCAATGTAAGACGTGCGCCTATTATTGCAATCTACAACAATCAAGTGTATCCCTCTTTGGCTTTAGAAGCAGCACGACTTTACCTATTAGAAGATGAGATAAAACTACATACTGAAAAAATAGGACAAGTAAAAACCGTCACCCATGTCAACCTTGGAAAGAAAGAAATACCTACAGATGCTCAAGGTCAAATATTAATACCGTATCTTGGAACACAAGGTCACTTTGACTATATATCTGCTAATGAAATTCTTACAGCTACTAAATCTTTTGAAGAATTAGAAAATGCCATTGTTTTTATCGGAACTTCAGCGCAAGGTCTTACTGACTTAAGACCAACACCCTTACAGGCCAGTTTTCCTGGGGTAGAGATACAAGCCAATATTTTACATGGAATACTGAACCCAGAAATAATAGCCTATTCACCCGATTGGACCGAAGGTGCAACGATTACATGGTTAGCGGTCTTATGCTTAATCATGATATTTCTTTACCCTTTGCTTCAACCCCTACAATTAGTACTCTCTGGAATGACACTTCTTGTACTTTCTTTTGCACTTAACTATTGGCTTTGGTTATCTCATCAAATTAATCTGCCAGTGATACTTTCATTGTTATTAGTCATGGCTATATCGAGTGTATTTGTGATTTATGATTTATTCGTTGAATCAAAAGGTCGCGCGAAAATCCAAAACATGTTTGGTCAATATGTACCTAAAGAACACATCACTAAATTAATTGATAACCCAAAACAAATCTCAGTGAATGGTGAAAAACGTGAAATGACCGTTCTATTTTCTGACTTAAGAAACTTCACTGAGCTATCTGAACCCTTAACTACTCAGCAGTTAAAAACATTTTTAAACCAATACTTAACACCAATTACTAAAATAATTTTTAGCCAACAAGGCACAATCGATAAATACGTCGGTGATATGGTGATGGCTTTCTGGGGAGCCCCGATTGAGGATAAAAAACATGCCCAGCATGCTGTTCAATCTGCCTTACAAATGCAAAGTATGATTAATCAAATGCAACCCGATTTTCAACAGCTAGGCTTGAATCAAATCGAAGCCGGAATAGGCATACATACAGGTGAGATGAATGTTGGCGATATGGGGTCTGACTATCGACGTGCTTATACAGTGTTAGGTGATGCCGTAAATTTAGGATCAAGATTAGAAAGCTTGACTAAATACTATGATGTGAAAATTCTTGTTAGTGAAGATACTAAATTACAATGCCCTGAAATAGTCTTTCGTTATATCGATAATGTGCGGGTTAAAGGAAAAAATAATTCAATAAAGATTTTTGAACCCATAACCTTAATTAACAGCATAAGCGATACTCAAAAGGATCGGTTAGATCGTCATGAAGAATCTTTAACAGCGTATCTTGATGGCGATTGGAACATGGCTTCTGACCTGCTTGAACAACAATATAAAAAGACAAAACAAAAGATTTATAAACTGTACTTAGAAAGAATCAATCAGTTTAATGGAGTACCACCAAAACAGTGGGATTCTATTTACACACATAAGAATAAATAAATCACATTAATCTGCATTTAAACTAAACTATTTATAAATAAAAAATATTTATTTTGGAGTAGTTCTAGTGACAGAAATATTAGAAACGATTAGATCAAGTTTTTCTTGGGATGTAGGCTTAGTTATACATTTAGCTACTTTGGGATATGTGCTTGGTTTTCTCTTTAAGAATCAACTCATTCTTAGATTTATTGTTTTTATATCAACATCGTTTTATATCATTTATTACTATTTCTACCCTGAAACACCTTTATGGGGAGCAATTTTTGGTAGTTGTTTAATTATGTTCTCTAATCTTATTGGTACATCATCATTATTATATGACCAACTACCTTTTAGCATTGATGATGATTACAAGCCTATTTTTAAAAGCCTGAAAGGAATTGCACCAGGTGAGTTTAGACGTTTAATCAAAAGTGCAAACAGAGGTGAAGCAAAAGAAGAAATTATCTTAACCGAAGAACTCAAAAGTCCTACGCATTTATATTATCTTTTAAATGGAGAGGCTAATGCCGATAAAAGTGGGCAACACTTCACAATCCCATCAGGTAGATTTGTTGGCGAAATCAGTTTTATTCTTAAAGGTAATAAAGCAACAGCCACCGTTAAACTCCAAAAAGGTGCAAAATTTTTATCTTGGGAAAAGAACGAGCTAGAAAAATTATTATTAAAAGAACCCAATTTACAACAAGCATTTGAAGCAATGATAGCTCGAGATATGGCAAGTAAATTATCAACATCGCAGTCTCAAATAAATGTAAATACACCAATGTCTTCGATGGCTTAATTAACAATTAAAAAAGACACCCCCCCACTTTTGCGCGGTTTTGACATACCTTACCGTTACAGCCCCGTTGAACTTAATGTCTTAGCTGAGTTCTGATTGGTTTAATTAAGTCCTAGAAAACTTGATAATTTTCTATTAAGAACAGTTGCTGTAATATTGTCGAATAATCATTCCTTGGGTAGTTAAATGTTTCCTATTTCAAGTGTCATCAGAAAATTAACCTACATCAATGTGATGTTATCATTAGTTCTGTTAACTGCTTGTGGCGGTGGCTCTTCGAGTAGTACAGCTGATAATGTTGAAAACGACCCAGTCATTAACCCCGAAAATCCTACTGAACCGCCAACGATAATTCCTCAAACACCAACCGTTGCAAGCTACTGCGATCAGTTTTCATCACAAACTGGTTCATTCTTTTGTGCCGATTTTGATGGCACTAGCCCTAGAAGTTTAATCGGCAAGATTCCACCCATGGCATTTAGGGACCAAACCTTTCGTGAATACACTAAAGGCGAGTTGTTTGATTTACCCGATCCCACACCTGAGAATAGCAATGCTTCAGTTTTGAATTTACATAACGATATTATCGATGGATTAGATTTCAGCGCTTATGCAACAAAAGCAGAGGAGGCTTCAACAAAGTGGGATATTACAGCGCATTCACGCGATGGTTATGTCAGCCCTGGTACTAATGTTGGTGCCAACGATGATTACTTTTGGAATCAAAATCAATTCATGGGTGAACACGGTAAGCGCTGTGGTTTACCCCCACAACTCGGTGAAATCACCAATACAAATAATGAAGGTGAGCGTGTTTACACTTTTATGTCGCGTTTTTTTACACTTCCTGATAACTATAATGGTGATCAAAATACCTTAAATAGCTATTGGTTGAGTGAGAATGAAACTGACTTAACTAATGACGCCGGTATTCATCATATCGTACGTTATGAAGATATGATTTATCTTTGTGCAGACCATTTAATGACGGCAGCTTATGGCTCTGGTGCGTCTAAACTCAGCCTAACACCCAATCACCTATTAGATACTTCTAATGGAAAAGGCGTCGTTGAATTTGAAGTATCAACCTATCGCACCGCAGGACGAGATTATTGGCAAATTGATTTGACGCCTTTAAACACACATTTGCAATTACCCGAAGGTGATGTCGTTGCTGACGCCAATGGTAAGGCTTTCAATGGCTTTAATATAAATACCAATTTAGACGATTCCCCATTGGGTGCGATCGGTGTTTTAGGAGGTATCAATGTATTTCGAACCATGCATCTTAAAAATGGGGATTTTTTAGAAAATGGGAACTATATCAATCCTGAGGATGCTAATGCCGTATTCACTCGCGCGCAAATAGCAAACCCCGGAAATCCCGAACGATTAGCGCTCTATAGTACAGCACCAGCAGGCGCGAATTGGATAATCAAACACAGTAATTACAATCAAGTCATGCTCGATTATTTAACTGAAAACAATGAACCCAACGTAAACCTGTTAAATGTAACCAGCAATAGAAAACGCGAACGATTTCGTCTCACCGTGACTAAAACGCCTGACATTCCCACTTGGGCGAGTGAAGCCGAGAAATGGGATCAGGTTTCATTGTGTATGCCAGAGTATATAAGCAGTAATAACAATGGATGCGTAGGTGAATACATTGTCCCTGAATTGCCAAATGAATTGTTAGTACAGTTTACACATTACGCCTATAACACCACAAAATCCTGCGAAAACTCTGGCCAACCGCACGGATTTGAAGGTGCTAGCTTCCAAAGTAATTGCCATCCGAATACCTACCATTGGGATAATTTTTATCTATCTCCCAGCAAGCCTTTTAGCATAATCAAAGCGAAACAAAGAACAGCCAAAGCGAACGGCAGCACCAATGAAGTGGTTCGTTTAAGTTTCAATAA
>CALJIH010000306.1 GCA_937974135.1 uncultured Cocleimonas sp.
TAACTTTCTTGTATATACACATCATTCAAATGAACAAACGAATCCAAAAAGCCATCTTTCATATTGAGTCACATCTATACGATGATCTTGATATTTCACAACTTGCAGAAATTTCAGCTTACTCAAAATTTCATTTTTGCAGAGCATTTAGAGCTCAGATGGGAGAATCTGTGATGGCATACACCCATCGCTTACGTTTAGAAGGTTCTTCGCAAGAGGTGGGTATTGGTAGAAAGGCGATGATTGATGTGGCTTTGGATGTTGGCTTTCAAACACCTACAGGGTTTTTAAAAGCGTTTAAAAAACACTTTGGTATGACACCCACTGATTACAAGCGCAAAACCAAGAAAAAAATTAAAGCTTACGAGGATATAGAAATGGAAACACCAGAAATAGTAAACAGAGAAACTACCCATGTCGTATTTAGCCGCGCATTGGGTGATTATTTTAAAAGCTCCGATATTGCATGGGATCGATTAACCATTGATTTAAATAAAATTGAAGACAAATATAAAAACGTTCCTCAAGAAGATGAGAATGCATTTGATATGCAACGCGCTGAATTAATGGGTATTTATTATGACGACCCTGATGTCACAGCTGAGGAAAAAATTCGTTACGATGCTTGTATTTATTGGACTAAAGAGGAAATTGATTTCCTAAACTCAGAAGGCTTACAAACAAAAATTATCCCGTCAGGAAAATACGTTAAGGTGCTTCATAAAGGCAGTTACGAATCATCAGATGATAGTTGGTATGGCCTCTATGCATGGATTGAAAAAAATAACATAGAACTTAGAGACGAACCTTCTTTTGCAAAGTATATTAATAACCTTGATGAAGTGACGCCATCAGAATTGTTAACTGAAATTTATGTCCCTATTGCTTAAATGTAGAGTGATAAATGCCACAAAATGAAAACTTAGTCATGATACACGGGCTTTTAGGCTCTTTATCCTTCTTTAAGCCCGAAACATATCTTGCAAATATACATATCCATTTACCTGACATGTATTGCTACGGTAATTCACCGTGTATCGATAACTTAACATTACAAAACCAAGTTGAAGTTCTTGAAAAGTTAATCATGGAAAAAATTAATTCGCCCGTATGGTTACTAGGCCATAGTGTAGGTGGCGCCATAGCAACACTCTTTGCATCTCAAAACCCTAAACTAGTCAAAGGCATCATTAATGTTGAAGGGAATTTTACTTTAAATGATGCATTTTGGTGTCAAAAAATAGCGTCAATGGATCATCAGTCATGGGAGCATGAATATAGAGATATTAAGAGCAATCCTAAAAAATGGTTAGCTGATTCTGATATAACAGTGACATCCCAAAGAACAGAATGGGCGATAGATATCTTAAACTATCAAACAGCACTTTCTGCTCAGAAAGTTGCAAAAGCCGTCGTTACTGAAACAGCAACAGCTGATTATAAAAATGCGTTGAACAACGTCATAGAACAAAAAACACCCCTACATTTACTTGCGGGAGAGTTTTCAAAAGACGGATGGGATATACCTAAAAAGTATAAAGAAAACGCCACTAGTTTTACTGTCTTAAAAAATACTGGACATATGATGATGCTAGAAAAACCACAAGAATTTTGTGACGTAATCCAGAAGGTAATTTACAACACAAAGACTTCAAACTAACAGTAAAAATATTCCGCTTCATAACTCTACTCAATCTTTTAAAAGGACACCCCCTACTTTTATTGGCCATTCACATTGAAAACATCTGTTGATATCCTTTAAATATAATTTGATGCGATGCAAACGAGGATTAAGATGAATACAGCAGTTTTAATAATCGATGTTCAACAAGGATTATGCGAAGGCCCCAGCGCTGCTTATGATTGTGCAGCTACTATCAAACGAATTAATTCGGTATCACAGCACGCTAGAGACTCTGGTGTACCTGTAATCTTTAATCAGCATGAATCTGGACCTGGATATTTAGAATATAAAACAGCAAGTTGGCAACTTGCCAATGGGCTTGAATCTAAGCCGAGTGATTTATATGTCCGCAAAACAACCCCTGATGCATTCCTTCGTACAGAGTTATTAGAAACCCTTGAAAAACATCATATTACTGAAGTAATAGTGTGCGGCATGCATACTGAATTCTGTGTTGATACCACTATTCGAAAAGCCTTAGCGCTGGGTTATCCTGTTACCTTGGTGTCGGATGCACATACTTCTGCAGGAAACAGTGCATTAACACCTCAGCAAGTCATTGACCATCATAATCTGACACTTACAAATATCTCAAGCTTTGGACCTAAAGTGACTACCTTGCAAAGCCATGAGATACACTTATCTGCTTAAATACTATTTATGTCGTTTAAGGCTGTTTAAAAGACACCCCCCCACTTTTATGCGGTTTTAACAAACCTTAGCCTAAAGGGCCAGCTAAAGCTGTTGTCTCGGCTAAAGCCTCGGCTGAATGATATTACCTTTTAGTTTTTTAAAAGGTAAATAGAATTTATGCAAGGCTAGGCGGTTTTGCA
>CALJIH010000307.1 GCA_937974135.1 uncultured Cocleimonas sp.
TTATATGTGGCAATGACAACGACTCAAGAATTTCCAAGTATGGTTGTACAAATGGCCAAAATTGGTGAAGAATCTGGACGCCTAGAGGAAATGCTAGATAAAGTTGCTGATTATTTTGAAGAACAAGTTGATGATTTGGTAGACACATTGTCCAAACAAATGGAACCAATGATTATGGCTGTATTAGGTGTACTTGTTGGTGGTTTAGTTATAGCAATGTATTTACCGATATTCAAACTAGGTGCAGCAGTAGGCTAGTATATTGGAAAATATGCTCGGGCTATTTTGTTGTCTGAGTATGAATAAGGAATGAAATGGAGTTAAAAAATGGAAGTTATTGCTCTACTAAAAGAGAATTCTACTTTTTTTCTTACGGTAGTAGGATTATTTTCACTTCTAGTTGGTAGTTTTTTAAACGCTGCCATTTATAGAATTCCCATTATGCTTCAGCAAGGATGGCGTGAAGAATGCCAAGATTTGTTCGGTGGTGAAGATCAAAATATAAGTTCGGAATCAGCGCAGAAATTTAATCTATTTGTACCACGTTCTCAGTGCCCTACCTGTGGTCATATGATCACAGCAATCGAAAACATACCCGTAATCAGTTATTTATTTCTTCGGGGTAAATGTTCTTCCTGTAAAACAAAAATTTCTATTCAATATCCAATCATTGAAATTTTAACTGCTTTAATTTCAGTTTTCGTTGCTTATAAAATAGGTTTTGGCTGGCAAACTCTTGCTGCTTTAATTTTCACATGGACATTAATCACACTATCGTTAATTGATGCGAAAACCATGTTGCTCCCTGATAATTTAACGATTCCGTTGATGTGGTTAGGTATCGTCGTAAACTATCAAAATCTCTTTGTAGATCTTAAAAGCAGTGTTTTGGGAGCAATAATTGGTTATATGTCACTTTGGTGCATGTTTCATTTATTCCGTCTGATAACCGGAAAAGAAGGCATGGGCTATGGAGATTTTAAAATATTGGCTGCGATTGGAGCATGGGGGGGATGGCAGATATTACCGTTTACCGTGTTTGCATCCTCTTTAATTGGTGCAATTGCTGGTATTTCTTTAATGCTGATTCAAGGTAAAAAAGAAAGTCAACCCATTCCATTTGGTCCATGGTTAGCATTGGCTGGTTTTATTGGATTTATTTGGCGAGATGAAATAACACTAATTATGCAAAATTATTACGGAATGTAGTTTAATTTTTATTTCCAAAGGCACTCCTTCTACTTAGACTTGATTTAATCTCGCCCTTCGGGTCGGCGTCGCAATGTTTAGGCTGTGCCTCGGCTGGGCGTTTTTAATATGTTAACTAATTACCGTTTTGTATCTGTTGTTGCCTTGCGCTTTGAAATGATCTGGTTTGTTGTGCCTTTGTTGCTTGATTGGTTTGATTATTCCGAAGAGCGCTTAAGCGTAAAACATTAAATCCTACAGAGCTGCTTTTTAGCGTTTTCCCTTTTGCATCGATAACTTTCACACCTATTGTATGATTTCCCCTATTTAAATTAGAAAAATTCTTAGTGCGAGATGTTCCTTTTTCTGCTGACTTTCCATCAATCGAAAATACTATCTTATGTCCTTTTTTTAAAGGTGGTTTAATACTAATCATGGCTGATACATCACCATCATTTGCACGAATTGATTGGTTAGGTTTTGGTGCCAGAAAAGTCAATTTAGAGTAAGCGCTAGGATTGCTCTGAGTTTGTTGTGGTTTTGATTGTTTTATAGGGTCAGCATCTTCAAATTTTATTGGCTTCCACTGCTCTGCATAATTATCAATAATAGTGATTTTAGGTAAATCGATGATTTTTGCATTAACGTTCGCAGGTGGTTTATCTCCATACTGGGTATTCCCTTTCGAGTCTACCCACTTGTATAAACCCTCTGCATTAACCATAAGTTGGCATATAATTAATGCAAGTGCACAGCTTAAAGGTATTAAAGTTTTCATAAAATTGCCTTGAAAAACATGAATTTGACTAAATTATATCAAATACTGGCTTAAACTTGTAATTTTCGGATAATGAGTAAATGGCTAATGAAATCAAATATTTTTACCATTCAAGGAAATAATGCAAAAAGAATTACAACCTAAAGATACTAATGAGCGCAAATGGGGTTCAATCATTCATGGTTCGGCCTTTGCAGGCATGTTATTTCCCTTGGCCTTGGCTTTGGGGCCATTATTGGTTTGGATGTTAAAGAAGCATGAAAGTGATTACTTGAATAAACAAGGTAGAAAAGCGATAAATTTCCAACTGACTGTGCTATTGATTTCATTCGTTTGTGTATTGCTGTCGATTTTGATTAAACCATTAATTGCTCTCGCATTTATGACTGGTATTGGTGGCTTAGTTTTTGCAGTTATGGCTGCAGTGATGGTTTATAAGGAAGGAGATTTTGAATATCCTTTTTATTTTAAAATTATCTAAATTAATTAATCAAGTCGTCCGAATCCCCAAGAAAATGCAAGTTTAAGATGTTCTGTTCCGCCTCTACGAACACCGTGAAACATAATTTCGGCCATTTTGATCGAACCTCTTATTCTAGCTACATCCAGCATTAGCTCTGCATCAGCTTTTAATCTTGCTACATCTTCTCCGGGATAGCCACACCAGTATTTTAAGTCATGCAAAAAGCAGGCTTCATAAATACTAATTCCATTCGTGATATCAGGCCACATTGTGCAGCCATCGCTAACAAATGGTTTTTTTGGCGGGTCTTTTTCAATTTTTTCCCAAATTTCAGGTAAGTTATAAACCTCACAGATTTCTTTTACTATTTCTAATGGTACCTCAGAGTTTACTTCTGGTAATCGATAGTTCTCTTTGGTTTTAGAAGTCCGCATTGGATATTTCCCGTCTGGTATAATTTAAAAGTCATTATAACGGCTAACTAGAAACGTATGTACTTTGATCATCGTGACCAAGATAAAACACCTGCCTCAACAGGGGAAAAAATATTTGTATTAGTCATAAGTCTAATTTTTCTATTTATGATGACGATGGAAATCATCACTAATTTTGAGCCAAAAAAACTAGGCGCGCTATTGTTTGTGGTTTTCTGGATTCCATTACTTTTTATCCATGAATTCGGCCATGCGCTTATGGCAAAAATCTTGAATTGGAAGGTCAAAAGGGTTGTTCTGGGTGTTGGTAAGATAATGATGGTGAGTCGATTGTTTAATGCACCTGTTGAAATTCGCGCCATACCTCTAGAAGGATTTGTGCAAATAGCCCCAAAGACAACAAATTTAGCACGCTTCAAACATGCTTTGATTTACTTTGCAGGCCCAGGAATTGAGTTACTGGTATTTTTTGGGGTAGTGTATTACTTAGGTGGCTTCGAGCAATTTTTTACCATCAGCAATGACTATCTTCGCATAGCATTACAAAGTTTTGCTTTTGCCGCATTAGCAGGAGCGGTGATTAATCTTATTCCTCTAGGTATTGTAACCAAGGATGGGAGTACGCCGAATGATGGTATGGGAATTTTATTGTGCTTGTTTTCAACAGGAATGGATTATGAAATTTGGATAAAAGAAGACCAGAATATTGATAGTAATAACTCTGAATTTTAAATATCTAGA
>CALJIH010000308.1 GCA_937974135.1 uncultured Cocleimonas sp.
TCATAGGTACCTGGCTGTTTTAACACTTCAACAGTGGTGCTTTCGCCGCTGGTAACTTTCTTGGTTTGTTCGATTAATTCTCGAATTGGTCGAGATAAACGTGACGAGATAAACAACACGATAAGCCCAGTCAGTCCTAACAATAAAATACCCAAAAGAATGACTTTTTCTTTGATGCTATACAAATGCTTAAGAATATTTTGTGGTGTACGAGATAAATAAACGACACCTTCAACTTCACCCCTATTCATAATTGGAAAAGCGACGAAAACGCGAATTCCTGTGCCACGACTTAAGGATGCAATTGAGGGTGGAGGTTCATCAGAAATACGTTCGCGGAGTACCGATGAATACTCGCCAGCGAGCGCCTTTTTGACTTCATAGATATGTGCCATCGACATATTAAGCTCTGAACGACCGGCAACCACAGTCCCGTGTTTATCTAAAATACGCATCCCAGCAAGGGTCACTTTTTGCGTATTAGTGAGAATGTTCTGCATGCTTTTACCTGCAGCTTGTGCGGCTAAAAATCCTTCTGTTTGATCATAAGTGGGGCTATATCTGGCATCAGGTCGACGCGACATCAGTCGTTGTTTAGAGAGATCTAATTGAGGCTCGATTGGGTTATATACGCCCTCTGCTTCGGCTTGATTTTTGCCAATTAATTCACGATATACAGAGGCAAAAACGGCAGATTGTGTGATCAATTCAACTTCCGTTTTCTGCACCAGTACGTTTTCGTAAAAACGAAAAAAATACAAACTACCCAAAGGCAACAGTAATACTGAAAGCATTACCATCAATAAAATAGCGCGTAGGCTAAAGAGCTTCCTGACGCGTTGCTGGGCATCGATTGGCATGCGCTAATTTTTACCCATGTGTTTCATTCGCAGCTACTCAAGCGATAGCCCACACCATGTTGGGTTTCGATAATTTTATGACAGCCAACATCAGAAAATTTAGAGCGTATATGACGTATATGACTATCAATCGTACGATCGCTCACATACACATTGTACTGATACGAACCTTGCATAATCGCATCACGGCTGAATACTTTTTTTGGATGTTTGAGTAATTGTGCCAACATCGCAAATTCAGTAGCTGTCAATGAAACGGCTTGTTCATCCCACCATACTGAATGTTGTTCGTTGTCTAAACGTAACTTTCCGTGATTGAAAACAATCGACTCATTATTCGTATCGTTCACTTTGCCATGCGTTCTTTTCAGGATAACATTGACACGAGCGACTAACTCACGCGGGCTAAATGGCTTAGTAACATAGTCATCTCCGCCAATTTCTAAACCTAGAATCCGATCAATTTCATCATCCCTTGAAGATAAAAACAGAATCGGCACATCGGAAGTTTTGCGAATCTCACGACAACATTCCAAACCATCCATTTCTGGCATATTGATATCTAACACAATCAGATCACTAGGCGCTTTCTCAAATGTCTCTAATGCCTGTTTGCCATCATTGGCCAAAGTCACTGACATCTCAGCTTTTTCAAGCGCAAAACTGATCACTTCGCGAATATGCGGATCATCATCAACAACGAGTATTTTCTTTTTAGTCATAGCAAATAATTATCTGATTGAATGGAAATATAGCACGAGTACTAGCCACCTAGAAATAAGCCTTTAGTTCCGTAAAATTAAACCCTTAACTGCGTAAAAAAGAACCAGGATTTACGTAGTACATGCGATCCCATGCAGCAACCGTCTGCGGTTTATATTGCCAAAATTGTGGGTATAAACTGCGAATTGAATAATGTAAATGTGGCGGTTTACCTTTGGCATTGCCAGTGGTTCCTACAGTGCCTATTTGCTGTCCTGCATCAACAAATCCAAAACGTTTCGCTTGTGCTTTATCTAGGTGTGCAAAATAATGAAAACGCCATTTTGGGCCCAACATAAACACCACATTACCACCCATTTTAATGTGGCCATTGAATAAAACAAAGCCTCCTGTAGGTGCAACCACAGGAGTACCTTGTTGGGCAAAAATATCCAAGCCACGATGGACTCTAGAGCGACCCCAAGGGAAGTACCAGAAGGATTCGGGGTTCCAATCGCGGCTTGAAGCACCTTGCACGGGCATTTGGTTTTGTTCGGGGATGACAAAACCAAAACTAAATATCATCAAACTAATAATGACGATTTTATTCAGAGAAGAAAATATTTTGAGTACTATTGATTTAGTGGTTTGTAGTAAAGTTTTCATGCTTGCTATTTAAACAAGCAGAAATGCAGAGGCTAAGAAAGAAATAAGGAAATTTTGTGCAGAGGAATAAGATGCTTATAGCGTAAAAAAAGACACCCCCCCACTTTTGAAGGATATTCCCTTTCCGTTTTTTGAAAAGGTAAGAATTTATGCAGAGCTAAACAGTTTCTCTATTTAGAAATCAAATTCAAGAATTCTTCACGTGTTCTTTGGTCTTCACGGAAGGTACCCAGCATCATTGAAGAGATGGTTGATGAATTTTGTTTTTGTACACCACGCATCATCATACAGAAATGTTGTGCTTCTAAAACTACGCCAACCCCTTTAGCACCAGTTACCTTTTGCACCGCTTCAGCAATTTGCTTGGTTAAATTTTCTTGAATTTGTAAACGCCGTGCATACATATCCGTTATGCGTGCCATCTTTGAAAGACCAATCACTTTGCCTTCAGGTAAATATGCGATGTGTGCTTTTCCCACAAATGGAAGTAAGTGGTGTTCACACAAAGAATACATCTCAATGTCTTTAACAATCACCATTTGATCATTATCAGAATCAAACACGGCATTATTAACAATATCTTCTAATTTCTCGTCATAACCCTTAGTTAAGAACTCCATAGCTTTCGCAGCGCGAGTAGGTGTTTTTAATAAGCCATCACGATTTATATCTTCACCAAGATTTGTCAGTAAGTCTGCGTATACTTTGCTGTTATCCATTGATATTCCTAATTATTTTTGATTCGATTTTGAACTGAGTTTATGTAACTTAGATTCAATAGTCACGAAATGATATTTATTTTGTGGGTAATTTAAGCAGAAGTTAAATCTTAGGTATATAACTAAAAAGACACCCCCCTCCTTTTGAGCAGTTTTAAATCTAAACTATATCTTAGCTTTAGGACTACGCTTCCTTCTCAGAATAAGACGGTACCGCAGTTATACGCCAATCACTTCCCACAGCGCGTATCTCTTTTATCTCAATATTTATCTTGTCTTTCATCATTTGTAATGCTGGAAGATTAAATAGATTCCTAGCATCACCGCCTAAAATAGTTGGTGCCATGTAAATAACCATCTCATCTACGCATTGAGCTGCTAATAATGCACCACTTAAGGTTGCCCCAGCCTCAACATGAACGTCGTTGATCTCTCTGGAGGCTAAGTCAGTTAATACATGTTCTAGTGATATCTGATTTTCAGGTAGTATTTTAATTTCAACAGTTGGCTGTGATAGTTGTTCAATCTTTTTTGCATCAGAACTGCAACTATAAATTAGAATATAGCCTGGCAAGCCGAACATTTTAGCGGTTTTGTTAATTTTTAGATGGGTATCTAATACTACTCTTAATGGTTGTTTCAACTGGCTTGATTGTTCCCTAAGTATTCCTAAGTCAGCAGGATCAACCCTTACATTTAATGACGGATTATCTTCAAGAGCTGTACCTGAACCAGTTAAAATTACATCCGCTTGGGCTCTGAGCTTTTGTACATCATGTCGGGCTTCAACTCCTGTAATCCACTGACTCTCTCCAGATGCCATTGCCGTTTTGCCATCCAAACTCATGGCCATTTTAAGCCGCACAAAGGGTTTGCCATGTTCCATGCGTTTGAAGAACCCTTTATTGAGTGCTCTTGCCTGTTCTTCTAATAAGCCGACACTGACATCAATATTCGCATCTAATAACTTTTTCACGCCCCTACCAGATACCTGCGGATTCGGGTCTAACATGGATATCACAACTCTGTTGATGCCAGCATTTATCAATGTATCTGCGCATGGAGGTGTTTTACCCGTATGCGAGCAAGGTTCAAGAGTGACATAAGCAGTTGCATTTTCAATGGATTTTGTGGCGTTTTGTAATGCATGAATTTCAGCGTGAGCCTGACCCGCAGCTTGGGTAAAACCTTCGCCTATGATTGTATCGTCTTTGACTAAAACACAACCGATATATGGATTAGGACTACTTATATACCTACCCTTTTGCGCCAACTGGATAGCATAGGACATGTATTTATGATCGATTTTTTGTAAGGAGTCCGGAGAATTCATGCAATGATTATAATCGCTTTAACCAAGCAATTACGAACCTGGCAGTTTATGCTGACGTTTTTTCAATTCAGGGCTAGGACTATTCTCAAGACCTTCAATCGCATCAATAAACTCACCAATATCATTGAAATCTCGATAAACTGAGGCAAAACGAATATAGGCAACATCATCCATTTTGCGCAGTTCTTCCATGACGTATTCGCCGATTTGACTGGTGGTTATATCATTGCTTTCAGCATTCAAAACACGCTTTTGAATTTCCAAGACAGCGTGATCGATAGACTTTGCATCAACCGGTCGTTTCTGTGTTGCGCGCATTAAACCTGCACGGAGTTTATGCACATTAAAGGCTTGTTTATCACCGTTTGATTTAAGCACGGGAGGCATGTTGAAAACTGCATGTTCGTATGTGCTAAAACGTTCTTTACATGTTTCAGACGCGCATTCTCTGCGACGCCTGACTTGATCGCCCTCATTGGCTAATCTCGAATCTACGACTCGCGTATCATCATGACCGCAATAAGGGCAATGCAAGCGTGATATCCTTTACTTGTAAACAGGTAAGCGACGACAGATTTCAGTGACCTTAGCCTGTACTTCTTTAATCACAGAAACATCATTTTCGTCTTTTGCGATGGATTCTAAAACATCACAAATCCAATGTGCTAATTGAGAACTATCTTCTTCATTAAAGCCTCGCGTTGTTATAGCTGGCGCACCAATACGTAGACCACTGGTAACAAACGGAGATTGTGGGTCATTAGGTACAGAATTCTTATTCACCGTAATGTGAGCGTTTCCTAGAGCAGCATCTGCAACCTTTCCTGTTAAACCTTTATCGATAAGATCGAGTAAGAATAAATGGTTTTCAGTACCACCAGAAACAATATTGAAGTTACGCTCCATGAAAGTGTTCGCCATGGCTTGTGCATTCTTAACCACTTGCTTTTGGTAATCGGTAAACTCTGGTTCTAACGCTTCTTTAAAGGCTACCGCTTTTGCAGCAATCGCATGCATTAAAGGGCCACCTTGAGTACCCGGGAAAACAAGTGAGTTTAGTTTTTTCTCGATATCTTCATTGGCTTTTGCAAGAATGATTCCACCACGAGGACCGCGAAGCGTTTTGTGGGTCGTTGAAGTACAAACATCTGCAATTTGCACTGGTGACGGATAAACTCCCGCTGCTACTAAACCAGCAACATGCGCCATATCAACAAATAAATAGGCACCAATTTCGTCAGCTATATCACGAAAACGCTGCCAATCGATAACCTGTGAATAAGCAGAGAAACCAGCAATTACCATTTTAGGTTTGTGTTCACGCGCTAATGCAGCAACCTCGTCATAATCGATAATGCCTTGTTCATCAATACCGTATTGAACGGCGTTATAGACCTTGCCGGAAAAACTCACGTGTGAGCCGTGAGTTAAGTGTCCACCATGGGCTAACGACATACCTAAAACCGTATCACCTGGCTCTAAAAGTGCCATATAAACAGCTAGGTTTGCAGATGATCCTGAGTGCGGTTGAACATTTGCGTATTCAGCACCAAATAATTCTTTAGCACGATCAATCGCAAGTTGTTCAGCGACGTCAACATTTTCACAACCACCGTAATAACGCTTACCAGGATAACCTTCAGCATATTTATTCGTCATTACCGAACCTTGTGCTTCCATAACGCGAGGACTCGCATAGTTTTCCGATGCGATCAATTCAATGTGATCTTCTTGTCTTTGGGTTTCAGCGGCCATAGCGCTAGCGAGTTCCGAGTCATAGCTCGCGATAGTCATATCTTTAGAAAACATTAATGAATGCTCCGAGGTTCGTGTTTATCAAAAATTAGGAAAATGATTTTAACTGTATTTAAAGGGGTGATAGTAAAGTTTATCGACGTAAAAATCTAATTTTATGGAAACTTAAATGTATTTAAAAGTAAGGAATACTTATGCTTTTTAAAACTAAATTCATATGAATAAAACCTTCCTATTTAGATTGCAAGAATACTAACAATAAAAACGTTATACAGTACAAGAAAATAATTTAAATAGAGACAGTAAAACGCCTCTTTTTAAGCTTGTAGCGACCTTATTAAAACTAAGAAAAAAGCCGCTAAAAGCGGCTCTTTTTATAGTAAATGTTAATTTATACTTTAGCGAACTTCGCCAACATTATAATAAAATTTATCGCGGTTCCTGCTTGCTTTACCTAAAATATTAAAACCTGATCCGTCCGGATCTTTAGCGTAACCGTGGCAGACAAATTCTAATCGATTTCTAGCATTCACATTTACTGTTGCAGAAGCACGAACATTACAACGTTTCATGTCTTGCCCTGTGGTGAAAGCATTCACCGCTTTTAAACCAAGGGCTTTACCATTACTAACAAGTTTTGATAAGCGCCAATAGCCTTTACCAGCAATGGCAGAAAGTCCTTGTTCGTCACCAGTGGTATGCACTGTATAGATATCGCCCGTTCCACATTCAGTAATCGCAGACATATTTTCAGAAAAACTTAAAATATTCGGCCACTGAGAAGGTTTTTTAGTTGTAGATTCATTAATGTAAGTTAAAGAGCTAGGACGACCATTTGCGCTTCTTAAATGATAAAAACGATTAACCCGAGGTCCTGGTTTTTGTCCACCTGGTCCTGTGGCAATCAACAAATGGTTATTATCAGCCAGTTTGATGATGCTCAAGCCACCTCCAAACCGAGCATTTGGAGCAGTTAAGCGAATATCATAATCTTGGTTTTTACTATTGATATCTTTGAAATACAAACGCGTACCTTCACCGTAGATTAGGTATCTTCCTATAATTTGCACTCCGCTTGGATGACGCCCAGTGGTTTGATGTAAGGAAGCTAAATACTGTTCACCATTAGCACCTTGTTTAACCACAAAAATGCTACCCTTACGTTTGTGACTATGGCTACCAGCGTAAGGATAGGTCCGAGAATTTGTACGAACAAAACCTTGAATATGCGTATCTGGGATACCTAAAGCATATTTAGGATCTCCATCAAATACATCAAAAGGGCGAACATTTTGTGGAGGATAAGCTTGCGGCCAACTAAACCTCCAACGTTTTCTGCTCCAATTGATTTGTTTTGAGGCAGCCTTTTGGAATTGTTGCTGAACATTTACCGCGCAAACATTACAGTCATTTTGACCAAAAGCACAGCGTGTATCACCCTTATTAAACCTCGTTATACTGTTGTTGTTGCCATATTTCCATTTTCTGTTTGATTGACCTCGGCGGTTCTCTTGGATAGAAACATTACTATTCTCAGTATAGGTGGGATTATTTTTTGTGTAAGTATTGTTAGTTTTAGTATCAAGCTTAGGAAAACTGCGAGTATCGTTATAAATAACAGTACCACCCGTATTATTACTGACAACGCGTTGACCTGTGGGACCATTACCCCCATGACGATGATATACGCCTTGATTAGGTAAAGGGTGTTGATGCTGGCGACCGCCATGAGTATGCAAGGTATTATTACTCGATAAATCTTGATAGATAACTGCTGGTTTAGGTGGTTTTTTGGCTACAGGTCTATTCGGTATCGTAGTGGTATTACTGTAAATGACTTTATTTTGCTTTTGCATGGGTTTTCCGATCTGCCCTATTCCATGGCGATGGTAAACACCCTCTTTGGGCAATTGATGATTATGTTCTCGACTATTATGTGTATGGCTGACAGGTACCGAATATTCAGCATAAGCACTATTAAACACACCAGATATAAACATTGTAAGCATTGAAACTACTGCAAAATGAATAGTTTTAGTCATCAAAATACCCCTTCTATAAAAATAACAAATTTTATTCTACTAAATATCTGCTGACATTAAAAAATAATTACCTTTCTTTACTTAATCAAAGCATAAAGAAATACCAAAAAACTGCCTCCAAGCCTTGCATTTCGTCGTATTTCTACGATAACAGCCTAAAATCAAGGTAAAATAAGCCTCAGCCTTATCACTATAAGCTTAGGCAAAATAATTATAAAAAGGGTGAATTATTTGAATACGCAATTGCATC
>CALJIH010000309.1 GCA_937974135.1 uncultured Cocleimonas sp.
GAATTTTAATGATACTGTCTCTGCAATTGGAGTTAGAGGAAAGAGTAATAATAGTGCCTCTGGTGTTAATGGTAGAAGTGTTAAAACAGCTATCTTTTCAGGAGGACGTTTTGTAGAAACGCAACCCAGAAGATGGACAGAATTTGGGAATGATAGGCAGGCAAAATTTAGTTTTATCGAAATAGGACGTGATGATTGGTCTGTCTATTTGAACGATAATTCTCGTAATGTTCAAATTCAAATTGATCTTCACCGTAAGATGATAGGATATGGTGAAAATAATGGTGCTAAAAGAGATCTATACAGAATCACATCTTCATCTAAGAAAAGATTAGCTCCAAATCTTGTAAAAGAACTAAAGCCAATCGTACTAAGCTTAGAACAACAATGTTTTAACATGGTCCAAAACAAAGTGTCTTATAATAGATCAGGCAGTAAACGATGGGATCCAAAAAATGTAAAAAATCTTTGTAGAAATACGAGAAATCCGTCACGTACAGTTAGTTGTTTCAAAAGTGGTATACGTAATCATGGAAGTTGGAAAAAATCTGTAAATGACTGTCGAGGAGGTGCATCTGTATCAAAAGCATCAGTTCCGAAACAAGCACCTGTTCGTCCAACTACTACAAATAATAGTTCTGGTTTACGTACTATTAATGCTGGTCCAATTTGGAATCAAGCAGATGCAAACAACAAATGTCCTAAAATAGCTAAACGAAATAACTCAGTTTGGACGGGACAGTGGTGGACTACTGTGCAGGGTAAGATGTCGGTTTGTCAGGTAAAGTCCGTACAGACAAGAACTGTAAATGCAGGTCCTATTTGGAATCAAGCAGATGCAAATATCAAATGTCCTCAAATTGCACAACAAAATGGAGGAAAATGGACAGGTCAGTGGTGGACTACCGTGCAAGGAAAAATGTCAGTTTGTCAAATTCAGTGAGTTTTAATGTTTGTGTAGAGTTGGTTTAACGAATTTAACCATAAAAATCCCCGATCTATTTCGGGGTTTTTTATGTTAACTAAAGTAAATTCTTATAATGTATCACTAATTTTTATCTGAATAAGACTGGTGTAAAAAATGAATAATTGTTCATTCATTAATTTTTTTAAAGGCCCAATGTTTTGATTAAGATGGTGACAAATCCTGATAACGTAGAAATCACGTTAACCCCAAACCGATCTTTAACAACGGTTCAAACACAATGGGTCGTGTTTGCTGTTTGCACGGTTGTGTTTATTATCGCTCTGTTCTGGAGCATGCAAGGTGCTTTTTTAGTGCTGCCTTTTGCAGGTTTGGATATTATTTTATTCGCCTATTTCATGTTCAAAATTAATCAAGAAAGTCTGCGTAAGCAATTAATAACTATTGATGATGACAAGGTATTAATCCAATCAGGGAAAAAAGATATCGAACAAGCACTGACGTTCTCTCGACCTGATACTTATGTGGTGGTTGCTGAACAGAAAGAAAGAAAACCATTAGGGTTGAAGCTTAGTGATTCACATTCTCATTTTGAATTAGGTTCTTTTCTAACCAACCAAGATAAAATAGAGGCACGCAAGGCGTTAAAGCTCGCTGGTTTAAGAGAAATGAATGAACAATGGTGGCAACACCGCTGAAGTATATACTCAGGTTAAAAGTTGTTAAAAGTAGGGGGGTGTCATTTATTTATGTTGCAATGCTTCTCCCAACAATCATTCTCTTGTTATGATTATTCGTAACGTCATAGATATAGATTATCAATCATTAAAAATTTCCCGTTAAAACTCAGTCATATCACTTCAGGTTTTCTTGCTGTATTGATCGGATACACCAGTTCTGTGGCTATTATCTTTCAGGCAGCAACAGCGATTGGTGCAACACAAGCACAACTTAACTCGTGGTTGTTGTCATTAGGGTTGGGTATGGGAATAACCTGTATCGGGCTCTCGTTTTACTACAAAAAACCAGTGCTGACTGCATGGTCAACGCCTGGCGCCGCGTTACTAGCGACCTCCTTGGTTGGTGTTTCCATGAGTGATGCGATAGGCGCATTTATGTTTAGCGCGCTGCTGATTATGGTCAGCGGATTCACGGGTAGTTTTGAGCGCATTAGTAAAATCATTCCATCTGGAATTGCTGCTGCAATGCTTGCAGGGATTTTATTGCAGTTTTGCCTTGAGATATTTACCTATATGCAACAGGAATTCGTTTTAGTGATAAGTATGTGTATCGTGTATTTGCTCGGGCGTCGTTTTTTTGCTTTATATGCGATTCCTGCAGTACTGGTTGTTGGTATTTTACTGTCTTATATTCTAGATCTATTCTCAGATAAGCAAATTGATTTAGAATTCGCACAGTTTGTTTTTACCATGCCATCGTTTTCCATAGCGAGCGTAATTAGCATTGGTATCCCATTATTTATTGTCACCATGACCTCACAAAATATGCCAGGCATTGCTGTGATGAAGGCTGCTGATTATCATCCACCCATATCACCAATTATTACAGCTACCGGAGTGACCACATTTTTTCTAGCCCCATTTGGCGGCTTTGCTTTTAATCTAGCTGCCATTACTGCAGCAATATGTATGGGTGATGATGCGGGAAAAGATCGAGAAAAACGTTATCTGGCATCTGTCAGCGCTGGGGTATTTTATTTAATTGCAGCTTTGTTTGGCGCTACAGTGGTGGCATTATTTACGATCAGTCCTAAAGCGTTGGTATTACCCCTTGCGGGCTTGGCCTTGTTAACAACACTAGGGAACAGTATGGCAAGCGCCTTAGAGAATCCTGATGGACGTGAGGCAGCTTTAATTACATTTCTAGTGACCAGTTCAGGGATGGTTTTCTTTGGAATCGGTTCTGCATTTTGGGGTTTACTTGCTGGTATCTTGGTGCAACAAATCATATCCAAAAAAAAGGTCTGTCATTAAAGTTCGACGATAAAATCAAACTATGAAGACAGACCTAAAACTGAAAAAATGAATATTAAACTACTATTTTTCTAGTAATATTTTTTGTGATGGCGAACCTTGCTTCTGTGTCGGTTTTGATGGTGCTTCCCGTGGTTATAATGCCTAGAGCGTTTGTGATGACGTGATCTGTGATGACGATTGTAATGTCTGTATTTGTGTCTGTTTCTGTAATGGCGTGGGTAATGGCGATAATGACGTCTTGGGTAATAATGGTAACCCGAACCAATCACCACCGATGTAGAAACAGGATAATAAGGACGTTCAACATAAACCACTTCTCGTTGAGTCGTGCCATGGTTGTGCGAATGTTGTGCCGTATTCGTATTTCCTGAGCCACCATAATTATGGTTATGTTTACCTGCACCACCTGGATGACTGTGTGAACGATTACCATGTTTATGATTTATTGAAGGTTTTGCAGCCACTTTTTGCTGGTTTGAATGCGAATGCGACGAGCCACCATGTGAATGACTAGAACCATTGTAGTATGGTGAAGTTTTAGCGTAGCCACGATTAGCAGCGTTTTGCCTATCTTGTTGGTTGCCGATAGCTCCACCAATTATTCCACCTATTGCCGCCCCAGTAAAAATTTCACGGTCTCTGTTTCTACGATTACCTCGGTAGTCGCGATTTCCTGTTGCATTACCAATAGCAGCACCGGCTAAAGAACCTATAACGGCGCCAGTTTGTGCATTATTAGAACAACCACTTAACAATAATGCGCCCGATGCAAGTATCGTTAAGATAATCCCTTGTTTTTTCATTTTTAATCCTCTTCTGAATGAACCACTAAAATGATGAATTCACATTAGTTTTCATTAATTTCCTAGGTGTACATAATCAATATACGCACGAGAATGAGATTTAGGTACAAAATTTACCTATCTTTACAAACTGTTACATTGCGTAACAGTGATGTATTTGGGTAAAAAATAAAATAACATTGCTTCTTTTGCTATCGAAATAATGACTATAAATTCGTAAAGACGCCGCTCTAGGATAGCTTTTACTCATTATTGGTCCTCCTAATTTACTGATTCAAGTGTCTAAAAACGGCTAAAAGTAGGGGGGTGTGATTTTTTATTCGTTATAATCAAATTTTCAGCCCAAAAAGTACTTTATGAGTTTTGTTAAAGAGTTAGATGAATTTATCTTCTTTGAAACCCTTGCAGATAGCGAGGGGATTGCATTGGTATTTTTTACTGGACCACATTGCGCTTCCTGCCATCATTTAAAAAATTTGCTAAATACAGAACACGTTCAATTTACCGAGTACTTTGGACAATCCTCTATTCAATTTAATGCTTATGAAATAAAAGCGGATAAAGCTGCTGCGCTTGTTAACGAGTTTGGCGTATTTCACTTACCCAGTATGTATATTTACAATAACGGTGAGTTTCATTGCGAATTACAAGCTGAAGCCGTCCCGATGAAAATTATGAATGCAATAGAACTGGCGCTAACCCAACCAGCACAGGAAGAGCCTTAATAGCAACAGGGGCATTTTGTGACAAATATCACAAGTTAAATTCGTGCTAAGCTTAAAATAAAATTTTAAAGGGATTATTACTATGATGAATTTTCTAAAAAAACGATTATTCAGTATCACCACAATTATTGGTTTTATAACATTGAGTGTTTCACCTGTTATGGCTTTTGATTTAGGTAAAATTATAGAAAAGTCTGTTGAAAGGTCAGTGGATAGAAACGTGCGTAATGTTGAAAATAAGGTCACGAGAGAAATCGATAAAACGGTTGATAAAGCCATTACTTCAATGATTCCTGATCTTAGTATTACTGCGAAAAAAGACGATGGTAAGAAAAAAGATCTATCCAAAGGCATTGTGATATTTGGTTTTGATGGTTGTCCTAATTGCCAACAAGCGTATTCATTTATGCAAAGAAACAATATTCGTTATCAGATTATGAATCCCCAAGAAGACGTAAAAGCGGTGCGCATTGCTAAAGAAAATGGCGTTAAAACGGTACCAGTCATTTTTGTTAGTGGTGATAGAGTAGATGGATTTACTGACGCTAGTTATACCGCATTATTTCAAAAGCATGGTTTGATGGAGCGTAATGATCGATAGTTTTGAATAACTTATCGATTTACGTGAGTATCAAAATCAATATCGTCAGCCCACTCATCTGTTTCGGTGGCTTGTTTTAACCGCACATAATGTTCGGCTGAATATTTAAGGTATTTCTTTTCTTTATCAGTAAGTTCGCGCACTTTTCTCGCAGGGTTTCCAATCCAAAGATAACCACTTTCCAGAGTTTTGCGCGGAGGTACTACGCTACCCGCTGCTATCATGGTTTCTGACTCCACTATTGTGCCATCCATAACAATCGCTCCCATACCCACTAATACACGATCTTGAATCTCGCAGGCGTGAAGTAAGGCTTTGTGACCCACCGTTACATCGTCACCAATAACTAAGGCGTATCCCGTTTGAGCAGCTCCAATTTTTTCGCTGTGCTCATTAGGGTCATGCGATACGTGCAAAACTGACGCATCTTGAATATTGGTGCGTTTTCCAATTTTTATCGTATTAACATCTCCTCGAATCACGGTCATCGGCCAAACCGAACTTTCTTCACCGATGTCAACTTGCCCGCTGACTAGAGCTGTTTCATCAACATAAGCATTTTTGTGGATTTTAGGATTGTGTGTTTGGAATCTTCTGATAGTCATTTATTTAAACTAACCTTAAAAGTGGCAAAAAGTAGGGGGGTGTACTTTAAACCGTTTTAAATACAATTTTTGCAATTAAACCCGGCTTATTATTGCCAAGTATAATATCAGCATTGTGTAAATCCACCACTGCTTTGACTAAACTCAAACCTAGTCCATTGCCTTCAGTGCTGCGTGCGCTATCTAGTCGATGGAAACGTTTGAATACATTTTCGTGTTCTGTTTCGGGGATGCCATCACCTTGATCACTGATAATGACTTCAACGTCTTTTTTAGTAGAAAGCTGTGCGCTCAAGCTAACTGTACTTTTGGCAGGCGAGTATTTGAAGGCATTGTCCAACAGATTGGTGAAAAGCTGGGCGATCAGCTGCTTATTACCATTTAAGTTTAGGTCCTCATCCATTTTATAATTCCACTCGATGTCATTTTCGCTGGCAACAAGTTCGTAAATATCAGATAAATCATTGAGTAAATCTTTTAAGGAAAACTCCGACCAATCTTTGCGCGGCTCCCCTGATTCTATTTG
>CALJIH010000310.1 GCA_937974135.1 uncultured Cocleimonas sp.
AAGACACCCCCCCACTTTTTGCTTGTTTTGAATTAAATCGAACTCATTTATCATTCAGTCACCTAAGCATTCATTTTATACAGAGCTCAACTCATGACTAAAAATCTCAACCAAATCTTTTCATTCATACTATTCGCATTCTTGTTAAATGCCTGTGATCAGAAAACAGAATCAAAGCCAGCAACAGCAGCTGAAGCGATAAAAATAGAAAATCCTCACATTCGCGAATTACCACCAGGGCTAAAAGTTACAGCGATGTATATGAAACTTAAAAATACTTCATCCACCAATCATGAATTGGTTAAAGTCGAGGGTTATATGAGTAATATGATCGAATTGCATACTCACACCAATGAAAATGGGGTGATGAGAATGGGTCAAGTTGAGTCGATTCCTGTTCCTGCAAACGCAACAGCAGAGGCTAAGCCAGGTAGTTACCACGTGATGATTATGGGTTTAACCCAAGATCCAAAATTAGGTGATAAATTTGACTTTACCTTAACGTTCAAAGACGGTACGAGTCTACCGATAACAGCTGAAGTTAAAAAAATAGGTGCGCATTCACATTAAACTAAATATTGATGAACTAAGTCTTTATTTGATGGCCTATAGTTTTACCCATTTATAAGATCCTTATTAAAATATTATGCAGAAACTCTTACTTCCTCTTATCGTCTTTGCTGCTATTGCTGGTGTTGTTGTCGGTAATCATTATTTCGGTCAATCGCCGAATGCAAATAAAAACGGCGTTTATGTTGACCCTCCCGGAGGTGATTTCACCTTAGACAGCAATCAAGGAAAAGTCAGTTTAAGTGATTATGACGGCAAAGTAAGAATGCTGTATTTTGGTTACACCTTTTGCCCTGATGTTTGCCCAGGCTCTTTACAAAGAGTTGGGGCTGCCTTCAAAAAACTCACGCCAGATGAATTAAGCCAAGTACACGGTATGTTAATCAGTGTAGATCCTGATCGCGACACCTTACAAAAACTTGAAGACTATACGAAATATTTTCATCCACAAATTGTCGGTGTAACGGGTAAGAAGGCTGAAATTGATGAGATCGCAAAACGTTATGACGTGACTTATCGAAAATCAGAAGGCAGCTCACCTGAGAGCTATTTGGTTGATCATACAGGTTATATTTTTGTGTTAGATAAGAAAGGAAAAATCCGAGACTACCTTCCGCATGCGGTAAAAATTGATCGCGCAGTTGAAGTGATTAGAAAACTAATCAATGAAGATACTTAAGAAAGTCTGGATTTTGTAACTACTTAAAACAAGTCTTTCTGATAATAAGCAACGTCAATCCATTGATCAAATTTTCGCCCTACTTGCTTGAAATAACCAGCTTCATAAAACCCCAATTTTTTATGAATGCCAACACTCGCTTCATTGGGTAAAGCAACCACTGCCATCAGCGCTTTGACCTTTTTATCCTCAGGATAATTCATTATCTCATCAAATAATGCCTGATAAACCTCGGTGCCTACACCTTTAACAATATTTGTATGGGCAGTATAAACCGTTACTTCTAAGACATGTTGATAGGCTTTTCGAGCTTTCCAAAGATTTGCATAAGCGTAACCGAGGATTTCACCCTGCGCTTCATACACTAACCATGTGTATTCTGAAAGGGTATTTTCAATGCGTGCTTGCATCGTTGTCTCTGAGACGGGCTCGTATTCAAATGAAATAGTCGTGTTTTCGATGTAATAATTGTAAATTTTGCAGATAGCCGCAGCATCTGCTGATGTGGCTGGACGAATCACAATTGTTTACCCTTGATTAAAATATTAATCATCAAAATGACACCCCCCTACTTTTTGGGATTACTTGGGTTCTGTTTTTGCATTGAAGCCAAAATACCACGCATGATCCCCATTTCAGTTTGATCCATCTGGGTTCTGCTAAACATTCGTCGCAGTTTTTTCATAACATCACCGGGATGTTTCTTAAAAATAAAACCTACATCGACTAACGATTCTTCGAGATGTTGATAAAACAGTTCGGTATTTTCAATACTCGGCATTTCTCTAGTTTCAGTATTCGCAATATTGGTTTCAACATTTTCATTCAAAGCACAAAATTGTTTAAACACTTCATAACTTAGCGTTTGGACAGCAGCGGCTAAATTGAGTGAACTGTAATCAGGACTGGTCGGTATGGTGACGCGATGCGTGCAATGCACGAGGTCTTCATTACTCAAACCCATCCTTTCAGGACCAAATACCAAGGCCACTTGTTGCTTTTTTGCGCTTAAACATAGACCGTGCGCGGCTTGTGCGGGATTTAACATCGGTAAATCGTAACCACGCGTTCTGGCTGTAGTTGCTGTAACTACCGCACAGTCTTTAACTGCTTCATATAAGCTTTCAACATGTGTGGCATTATTGACCACATCATCTGCACTCATAGCCATTTGCAAAGCCTGTTCCAATTGGAAGTCATTTGGGTTGACCAAGATGAGATTGTTTAATCCCATGGTTTTCATGGCGCGAGCTGTTGAACCTATATTTCCTGAATGAAACGTTCTAACCAGAACAACGCGAATATTATCTAGATCACTAGCCATAGTGAGTTTCTATATAACGTTCAACAATCTGCTGAAACTCTTCGGCAATATGATCGCCTTTGAGTGTCACCGTTTTTTCGCCATCCTCATAAACAGGCGCGACAGGTTTCTCACCACTACCCGGTAAACTAATACCGATATTGGCTTGTTTACTTTCACCAGGACCATTAACGACACAACCCATCACAGCCACTGACATTTCTTCAACACCAGAATATTTATCGCGCCATGTTGGCATTTTCTCTACCAAGTAGCCTTGGATATCCTGCGCTAAGTGTTGAAAATAATCGCTGGTGGTACGACCACAACCCGGACATGCCACGACTTGAGGTGTAAACGAACGCAAACCTAATGATTGCAAGATTTGTTGGCCAACCAACACTTCAGTCTCGCGAGCTTCACCGGGCTTAGGCGTTAATGAAATACGAATCGTATCACCAATGCCTTGTTGTAATAGAATCGATAAGGCAGCGGTTGAAGCGACGATTCCTTTACTGCCCATTCCGGCTTCGGTTAATCCTAAATGTAAAGGGTAATCACATTTTTCTGAGAGCTCTTCATAGGCCTTGATTAAGGCTTGAGCACTACTTAACTTACAAGAAATAATGATTTTATTTTTTGGTAAACCAATTTCTTCGGCCTTTTTAGCGCTACCTAATGCAGATTCAATTAGCGCATCATGCTGTACTTCATCGAGTTCTTTTGGATTCTCTAATTGACTATTCTCATCCAACATTCTGGCCATCAGTTTCTGATCAAGCGATCCCCAATTCACGCCTATTCGTACCGCTTTATCGTACTTCATCGCAAATTCGATCATTTGCGCAAATTGCTCATCCCCACGTTTGCCTTTACCTACATTGCCAGGATTAATACGATATTTAGCAAGTGCTTTAGCACATTCTGGTACTGCACTGAGCAGTTTGTGACCATTGAAATGGAAATCACCAATCAATGGTACGTCACAGCCAATCTTATCCAGTCTTTGACGAATTTCAGCCACGGCTTCAGCGGCTTCCATGGTATTAACCGTAATTCTAACCAACTCTGAACCCGCTTTAGCAAGCTCTGCGACTTGTTTAACAGTTCGCACCACATCGGCTGTATCCGTATTGGTCATAGATTGCACCACAACGGGGGCATCCCCACCAACAACAACGTCACCTATTTTTACAGCGACAGTTCGTTTTCTGAGTGAAGAATGATTGTTAGCTTGAGCCATATGCGTTGATTACTGTAATTCTGTTAAAGGTGGATATGCAGGAAAGTCTACTAATTCTGTGAGTGTATCTTTATTCAATTCAGTTGCTTTTGCTAACTGAGAAATGGAAATCTTTTGTTGCGGATGGATCACATCAGGTGCAATTTCCGCCAGTGGAAATAGTACAAATGGATACTTCAAAATTTCAGAACGAGGTACATCATACTCGGGCTGTAAAACTTGATTGCCATATAAAATCACGTCTACATCTAAGGTTCTTGAAATATATTTTGTATTGCGAACACGCTCTCGTGCATGTTTGTTTTCAATATTCTTTAAATGAAATTTGAGGTCAGGATAACTTAAATCTGTTTCAAAACCAGCAGTGATATTGATAAATGGATCCCCCTCAAAACCTAAGGACTCACTTTCATAGGCTTTAGAAAATATAATTCCTGGGAAATCTTGTCGAAGCTGATCCACACAGGATTGAATATTTTTTTCACGATTAATATTACTGCCTATATCAATAAACACCTTTATGTTTTTCTCTTGGCGGTATCTTTCTATGCTGACACCCACTTCCGCGGAATCTGTCACTGCAAAGGGTTTACCGACAGTGACTTTTACCCAATTTACGGCCATTTCTTCGAGCAATAATTCGGCTATTCTCTCGGATAAAGTTTCTACTAGTTCAAAAGCACTTGCTTTGACAAATTCTTTAACAAGATTCGCCGCTTCTTTATAACTTAGTCCATATTGCAGATCATCAGTTTCCGCGGCTTGGCGATTATCCCAACCCATCTCGATATTTATGTTTATCTCTTGATCGATACGACGTTCCCATTCATAAACACCGATAACAGCATTTACTCGTAAGTCGCGGATATAAACTATGTCCATTAAATTCCTTGTTTTGCGCTCTAAACATTGCGCTTTTATTAATCCATAAGCATACCTCAGCATTAAAAAATGGACTATTAAATTTATACTTCAACGTTATAAAATTCGATCATTACCAAAAATATTTAGCATTTCTTATACAAAATCAGTCTGAATGATCAAATATTGAAATATGATTATTTAATAATGTCAGCATTTACATGAAGTTAGAATAGTTTACAATCATCTGGATAGTTCTAAATATAATGAATAAAACAATCTGGAGAAGAACATGAGTAATTGGGTTTCAAATGTGTTGGTGGGTGATGACCTGCTAACTAGAAAATTAATTCAACCTGTGATTAATTTTGCGGCAAGATTTTATGTTGCTTTTGTTTTTTTCAAGTCTGGAATTAAGAAAGTAGATGATGATTTTAGGGTAACAGCAGAAACGATTAAACTCTTCAGAGATGACTTTAAAATACCTTTTTTACCTCCTGAAATAGCAGCAAATTTAGCTGCTTATGCCGAAATATTCCTACCCGTTTTACTTGTTATTGGTTTATTGGCACGTCCCGCGGCTATTGCCTTATTTGTGTTAAATGCTGTTGCACTGTATGCATTACATACTGCGGGTTGGGCTAATCCAGTAAGTAATTGGCAACATATTTTATGGGGAGTAATATTTTTAGCTGTTTTTGCCTATGGCCCTAGCAAGCTCTCAATTGATAGTTGGATTGGAAAAAAATTAGTGGGTCGTAGTGCCAGTTTAATACTTAAAATTATTGGTATTGTAATCCTGTCTGGAATTGGGTACGTATTGATGCACAAATTTACTTAATTGCAAAACCAAAAAACATAAAAAAGGCGACCAACTGGTCGCCTTTTTCTTAATCTGACTTTTTACTGACAAAAACCTTGTAAAAATACTTTAAATTCTTCACCGAGTTCTTCATGTCGTGAAGCGTATTCTACATTGGCTTTCATAAAGCCTAATTTTGATCCACAATCGTGGCTTTTACCCGTCATATGGAAGGCATTAACGTCTTCTTTTTCCATTAACATAGCAATCGCATCAGTCAGTTGGATTTCATCCCCTGCTCCTGCCGGAGTGAGTTCAAGTAGACCCCAAATCTTCGCTGATAAGATATAACGGCCAACCACTGCTAGATTTGAAGGTGCTTCATCTACGGGTGGTTTCTCTACGACTTGCGTCATTGGTGCAGATTCACCTGGCTTCAACTGATGTCCTTTTACATCAGCCACACCATAACTACTCACCATTTCCATAGGAACGGGTTCTACCATAATTTGACTAACATCGTTTTCATCAAAAAGGCGTAGCATTTCTGCCATATTTTCTTGGCTTAGATCTGCGCTGGCTTCATCGATTAATACGTCAGGTAGTACAACCGCAAATGGCTCATCACCTACTAATGGTTTGGCACATAAAACAGCATGACCGAGGCCTTTAGCGACCCCCTGACGTACGTGCATAATCGTCACATGCTTGGGGCAAATTGAACGTACTTCATCCAATAATGAACGTTTAACTCGTTTCTCTAGGGTAGATTCAAGTTCATAACTCGTATCAAAATGATTCTCTATCGCATTTTTACTATTATGTGTCACCAATACGATTTCAGTAATCCCAGCCGCAATACATTCATTAACAATATATTGGATCATCGGTTTATCGACAATAGGTAACATTTCTTTAGGAATGGCTTTGGTTGCCGGTAACATGCGTGTGCCTAGACCCGCTACTGGAATTACAGCCTTACGAACTTTTTGATTTGTTTTCATGATGATATGTTTTTATTAGTTTGTTTAATTATTAAGCATATTTTCTCATAGTTTGAATGTTTATTCATTACGCTTAGTCTGAAATTAAACAAAACCACACCACACAACTAAAAAAAAGACACCCCCCTACTTTTTGGCTGTTTTCCTTATTCAGTAGAAACAAGCAAAAAGTGGGGGGGTGTCTTTTTCAGTTTTTAATAAATAATGATTAAGACGTTTGTTTGTTTAATTCACGTAGGTCTTTGCGCAGCACTTTACCCACATTACTTTTCGGTAAATCATCAACAAAATCAATTTGTTTTGGTCGTTTATAACCCGTCAACTCTTCACGACAGTAAGCCATTAGTTCATCTTCAGTAAGGCTATCATCGCTTTTTACGACGAATATTTTAACCGCTTCGCCCGACTTTGCGTGCTCGATGCCGATGGCACCCACTTCCAACACTTTTGGGTGTAACGCAACAACGTTCTCAATCTCATTCGGATAAACATTGAAACCTGATACGATGATCATATCCTTCAATCTATCCACCAATTTTACAAAACCTTCAGTATTCACAACGGCTACATCACCGGTCTTTAACCAACCGTCATCAGAGAGAACTTTTGCCGTTTCATCTGGACGATTCCAGTAACCTTGCATGACTTGTGGACCACGAATACAAAGTTCACCTGGCTCATCAAAACCTAGTAGTTTACCGTCTTCGTCAATCAATTGAATTTCAGTTGATGCTAAGGGTAAGCCAATGCATCCATTGTAACCTTCGATATCAATTGGATTGATACATGCTGCAGGTGAGGTTTCAGTTAAACCATAGGCCTCAACGAGAACATGTCCTGTCACATCTTTCCATTTATTCGCAACAAATTCTTGTACCGCCATTCCTCCACCTAATGCAAGTTTCAGGTGAGAGAAATCAAGATCCTTAAAGCCAGGGGTATTTAATAAGCCATTAAATAAGGTATTAACACCGGTAATATACGAAAAATTGACGCTAGATAATTCTTTGATAAAGCCTGGCATATCTCTGGGATTAGTAATCAACACACTATTCGCACCTATTTTGAGTGCAAACATGGCGTTCGCGGTGAGCGAGAAGATATGATAAAGCGGTAATGCAGTGATAAATGTTTCGTGTCCATCGACGAAATCTTGAGATGCCCAAGAATGCGCTTGCAGTAAATTAGCAATCATATTTTCATGAGTTAATGCCGCTCCCTTAGCCACACCTGTGGTACCACCGGTGTATTGCAAAAAGGCAACATCTTCATGATTTAAATCAGCATTCGCAAAAGGTTGATTCTTTCCTTGCTCTAGCACATCGTTGAAACGAATTGCTTGTGGCAATGAAAATGGAGGAACCATTTTTTTAACATGTTTAACCACAAAGTTAACTAATAAGGATTTAGGGAACTTCGCCATATCGCCAATACGCGTAGTGACAACCGTTTTCACGTTGGTGTCTTCAATCACATCCGCTAGGGTATGAGCGAAATTTTCTAGAATTACAATGGCTTTAGCGTCTGAATCTTTTAGTTGGTGCTTTAATTCTCGATCGGTATACAAAGGATTGGTATTTACCACAATCAAACCAGCGCGTAAGGCTGCAAATAAGACGATTGGGTATTGGATAAGATTCGGCAACATGATCGCCACTCGATCACCTTTTACCAAGCCTGCTTGATTAGTCAAGTAAGCGCCAAAATCTCTGGATAAGTCTTCAAGTTCAGCATAACTAATGCTTCGACCTAAGTTGGTATAGGCGGGTCGATCTTTAAACGCAGTAATAGATTGCTCAAACAAATCAGCCAAAGATTTATACTCATTGGTATCAATGAATTCTGG
>CALJIH010000311.1 GCA_937974135.1 uncultured Cocleimonas sp.
CACAGTGAATCACACCTAATTTTTCATAATAGCCTTCTTTAACCTCTACTTTTTCAGCAGTGTCTGACATTATCATTTCCTTTTAAGAATTCGCTAAGGATTTTAAAATTAGAGCAAACTACCTTGAGCGTCAATACCTACAAATTGCCATAAAAGTATTGATGAAATTTCCAATTGAAATAAAAGGTGAGAAAACGGCTAAAAGTAGGGGGGTGTCTTTTTTACGACTTTAGAATGCTTACAAAATCATCTGTTGCGGTAACCAAAGCTTCGACCATTTCCGGTTCACTGGCGAGATGGCCTGCATTAGCTAATATACGTAAATCTGATCCCGCTATGGCATTATGAATACGCCAAGATGATTCGACAGGACAGGTAATGTCACGACGCCCATGAACCAATATTGTCGGCAAGCCTTGGATTTTATGGCAATTTTTCAGTAGATGATCTTCATCAAGAAAATAGTGATTGATGGCATAATGCGCTTCTAATCTTACTTTACGTATTATTCTGTCTATCTCGGTTTTGGACATCTTATCTTTCACAGCTTCAAGATCAGATTCGGGTGTAGACCATGTCACGATTGAATCAGTCCATTCTAACCATGATAACGCAGCAATGGCATTTAGTTCTCTATCGTCTGCAAATAAACAGCGATGGTAGCTTTGTAACAAACTTTCGTTGTCATTAAGTTTGGTTAAACGCGTATTAAAGTTTTTCCACAATTCAGGGAATATTCGATTCACACCGTCTTTGAAAAACCAATCTAAATCGCGTTTAGATGCAAGAAAAGAGCCACGCAATATCATTCCTAAAACCCGCTCTTTATAGGTTTGAGCATAGAGTAATGCAAGCGTAACTCCCCAAGAACCGGCAAATAGTAACCATCGTGAAATCTTTAAATGATTGCGAATGACTTCCATATCTGCAATCAAATCGTGCGTGGTGTTTTTGTCCAAACATCCATGCGGGCTAGAACGACCACAACCGCGCTGGTCAAACAACACAATACGATAAATTGCAGGATCAAAATATTGACGATGACTGGGGTTACAACCAGAACCGGGTCCACCATGAATAAAAATAACAGGAATGCCGTTCGGATTACCGCATTCTTCAACATACACTTTATGTGGCAAATCAACTTCCAGCTCGTAACAAATTGGGTTAGATATTTCAGGATATAAAGCCATTGGAATTCTGAGTCAGACTATTTCTATCAATTTTAATTATTAATTAACGATTTTGAAGATCGCATATTACGAAACACTAAAGGTTTTTCTTCGATACCTTTTTTTGCATTATTTTGCGCATTGAGTTCAATATTTTTAATATCATCAACGAGTTTAGTGTGTAAGGGTGATTTAGCACATACAGGATCAGTATTCGCTGCATCTCCCGTTAGCATCAACGCTTGGCAACGACAACCACCGAAATCCTTTTCTTTCTCATCACAGCTACGGCAAGGTTCTTTCATCCATTCAAACCCCCTGAATTTATTAAAATCCGGTGAATCTTTCCAAATCCAATCAATACTGTGGTCTTTTACATTGGGTAATTCTAAATTAGGAATAAGCCGTGCTGAATGACACGGTAATGCGGTGCCATCTGGTGTAATGGTTAAAAATACGTTACCCCAGCCATTCATACAGGGCTTGGGTCTATCTTCAAAATAATCGGGCACGATATAATAAATGCGCATTTTATTTTTCATTTTCTCTTGATAAACGTGTGCTACTTTTTCTGCTTTATCTATTTGCTCACGAGTCGGCATTAATTGCTCTTTATTATGATTAGCCCAGCCGTAATATTGGGTGGTGGCTAGTTCTAAATAATCTGCCTCTAGGGCGATTGCGAGTTTGATAATGTCTTCTATTTGATCAGTGTTTTGTCGATGTAAAACAAAATTTAACACCATTGGATAACCTTGTTTTTTTACCTGTCGCGCCATTTCAAGCTTGTGCTTGAAAGAATCTGTACCCGAAAGAAAATTATTTAATTCGGCATCGCTTGCTTGAAAACTGACTTGAATATGATCTAGTCCAGCTTCTTTAAATGCGGCAATGCGTTTGGCATCCATTCCTACACCCGAGGTAATTAGATTGGTGTAATAGCCTAATTTTCGAGATTCAGCGATCAGCACTTCTAAGTCTTTACGCACTAGTGGTTCACCCCCAGAAAAACCTAATTGAGTCGCCCCCATTTTGCGTGCATCGCGCAACACTTCTAACCATTCTTCAGTAGAAAGTTCATTTTTGTAATTGGCGATATCGACAGGATTTGAACAATAAGGACATTGCAAAGGACAAGAGTAAGTGAGCTCTGCTAGTAACCACAGCGGTGGGTTTAGTGTGTTTTTATCTAGGCTATTGCTATTGTTTAAACTCAATCCATCCATTACTCTCTGCCTCCGATAGAAATGCAATAACGTCATCGCCCACATCAGCGCCATCAAATAAATCGCTTAAATTTTGAATAATGGAAGCTACCGTAGCCTCACCATCAAGCTGTTTCATAATCTCACCAGCACTACCGCTAAGCTTTACCATGCCCTCAGGATAAAGAATCACATAGCTGTTTTGAGCTTCTTCCCACTGGAAACGAAACATCTGAGAAAGGCTAGGAATTTGGTCTTTATTCATTATTATCGTTATCCAATATTAAAATTTTAACAGTTATGGTAAGGCGGTTTATCCTCAACATAAGCCATCCACATACAATCCAACATAGTCCACAAAATATCTAATTTGAATTGCAATACATTCAACATTTTTTCTTGTTGTTCGCGGCTCTTATAATAATCTAAGGTAATATCAAGGCCGTGTTCGACATCGCGTCGGGCTTCTTTTAAACGTTTACGAAAATATTCATAACCCTTTGCATCTATCCAAGGATAGAATTCTGGCCATTTATCTAAGCGTTTTTGATGTATCTTAGGCGCGAACATCTCTGTTAATGATGAGCTAGCAGCAACTTCCCAAGGCTGTTGTCGGGCAAAATTCACATAAGCATCAATGGCAAATTTAACCCCCGGTAAAAGGTGTTCATGGCTTAATAACTCCTCGCGCTTTAAACCAACAGCTTCACCAAGCGCTAACCAAGCTTCAATGCCGCCTTCGTTATTTACATGGCCATCATGGTCAGTAATGCGCTGTACCCAAGACCGTCGCACATCACGGTCCCAACAATTAGACATTATCGCAGCATCTTTCACCGGAATCGCCGACTGATAATAAAAGCGATTTGCCACCCAGCCTTGGATGGCTTTCTTATCTAATTTACCTGAATTCATCAACACATGAAATTCATGATTGATGTGATAAAACCGTTCTTTGTCGCGAAGCTTATGTTCAAACTCTGCGCGTGTCCAAGGTTTTAGATTGTCGTTGTCAGTTATCATTATTCAGCTAATTGAACCGTTTTTATCATTTATTTTTACAAATGAATATCCATTCCATCAAAGGAAACTTCAATATTATTCTCTACAAGTGTAGCTCGTTCGGCAGAACTTTCATCCAGAATTGGGTTTGTATTATTAATATGAATTAATATTTTGCGAGGTTTAGATAGCGTATTCAGCGTTTCTAAAATGCCGCCTTTACCAGATTGATCAAGGTGTCCCATTTCACTGGCGAGTTTATCGCTAATACCTTCATGTGACATTTCATCATTGGTCCACATAGTGCCGTCAATCAATACGCAATCCGCATTTTCCATGGTGGTTTTAACATGCGGCTCAATCACACCTAGACCTGGGGCATAGAACAGTGATTTACCTGTTTTTGAATCTTCCATCAACATACCAATATTATCGCCTGGTACTGTATTATGACGATGTGGGGAATAGGGTGGTGCTTCACTTTTAAGCGGTATGGGTGTAAAAACTAAACCTTTTGCTTGAGGAATTTCAAAACGACTTTGGTCGGTTTTAATCTCGTGCCAATTTACTCCGCGAAAATGCCCAAGAATATTAAATATAGGAAAGCCCGTAGTAAGATCATCTTTAACTGCTTCGGTACAATATATATCCCAAGGTTCTGTATGTTCCCGAAGCATCAGCAAGCCTGTGGTATGGTCTATTTGCGCATCCACAATGACAATGGCACAAATGCCAGTATCTCGCACTGCTCTAGCAGGTTGTAATGGAGGGAAAGATTCTAATTGCGCACGAATATCTGGTGATGCGTTAAACAGCACCCAGTTTTCGTTGTCACTACTTACTGCAATGGAAGATTGTGTACGGGCAGGTCCAGAAAAAACCCCACTTCGTAGAGCTAGGCAGTTTTTGCAATTGCAATTCCATTGCGGAAAGCCACCTCCAGCACCGGAACCTAAAATTCGAATATGCATTTATTTAAAATTATTGTATTTCAAATTGATATAAATAAGCGAAAAAAAAGGAATGTCGAAACATTCCTTTAGATGATTTTTTTGTTTTACTAACGGTTCATAATGTACATTGTTACTTCAAAACCAAAACGATAATCTATATAAGTTGGTTTGTCCCATTTCATATTAGTACCTCATATTTATTAGTTATTGAATTTACAAAAAACAGAACGTGAGGGGGATTTTCACAATCTGCTATATCAAATATCATAGAACAAATTTTCTCAAAAATCCAAAATCAATTTATTCTATGATTGTATTATCATAATCTATGTGGACTATTACTTAGTTGCGAGCAGCACTTCTATTGAGGAAACAGAAATAAACACCAGCGAGCGATAATACTAATGAAACACCCGCTGTAGTGATTAAAATTACAAATAAATCTTCAAATTTATCAGGTGAAATCTTGCTAGAACCAATTAATAATGACATTAATAAAGTTACAATGGCCGTGCCTATCATTTGCCCAACCAGTCTCGCCATTGTTAGTAAAGCTGAAGCCATACTTAATTTATCTTTACTCACAGATCCCATGCCTGCACTATTATTTGGTGTTGAAAACAAACCAAATCCAATACCCATAAAAATAAATGCAGTTATAAATACCCATAAGGAATTACTGATGTTTATTAATAACAGGAGTGATACCCCGATACTAAATGAAAAACATCCAAGAGCTGCAAGTAACCAAGGTTTATAACTATCTGAAAGGCGCCCTGCTACAGGGGCTAACATCGCCATAATAATTGCCTGTAACATGATTAAACGACCCGTTTCTGTAGGACTTAAACCTTGGTTGTATTGTAAATAAAGACCGATAATAAATATCAATCCATATTGCCCACCATACATACATAAAGAAGCCATCAACGAATTTGAAAACAAAAAGTTCTCGCGAATCACCTTTAGTTTAATAATTGGATTAGGTGATTGTTTGTTATGTCGTAAAAATATTAATAGAAAGATCATCGACACTAGTAGCATCAAAAGAGCTTGAAATTCTGGTAATTGAGTGACCCCAATAAAGAGTGTAATGATCCATATCGCAAGTAAAAGTGAACCAACAACATCAAGTTTTAATGCATTTATGTTACGCCATTCACCTTTCATCTTCGTTAGTATCAATAAACCTCCAATTAAGGCAAAGGGTGCTTGTAACAAAAATACCGATCGCCAGCCAAACATATCGGTTAATAATCCACCTAAAAGTGGTCCGCATGTTAGGCCAGCATAAACTGCAGCAACTACCCAACCTAAGGCGGCACCTCGACCTTTGTTTAGAAAGACACTGGTAATAATCGCCATGCCCGTACTAAAAAAGAAAGCGGCACCAATTCCTTGCAGCGAACGAAATACAAGTAACATCTGAATAGATGTGGAGAAAGCAGCGAGTAAAGTAGACAGCAAAAAAATTATGGTGCCTAAAAAATAAATACGCTTTCTGCCATAGATGTCGGCTAAACGTCCAGCGGGTAAAAGTGTTGCGATATTACTTAATAAAAAAGTGGCCGGTATCCAACTGACATACACGGCATCTGCATTTAAATCATGAGCTATTGAAGGTAT
Source organism: uncultured Cocleimonas sp. (assembly GCA_937974135.1). GTDB lineage: Bacteria > Pseudomonadota > Gammaproteobacteria > Thiotrichales > Thiotrichaceae > Cocleimonas. Next base: position 5,959 of record CALJIH010000311.1, read on the forward strand.
AGCTACCAATGTAGCTGATAATGATAAGGGCGTTAAAAAAGATCCGATACAAATAATAAACAAAACACTTAAACGTGCAGATGGATTATCACGGTAATAATCGTGTGTTTGTTTATCGTTCAAGAGAAATTTGATACCAAAAGATAACAACCATAAGTAAATGTTAGCATGAATAACAATCACAATTATGTTTGGTGTTTTGCTACTTTGTCATATTTTTAGTGGTGTTTAATTATTTTACTAGCTAAGAAAATCAAAAAATATAAATTAATCGTCAAATCGATAAATTAAGTTTTTTCAAAAATCGTATGAGTTTTACTTAATTATTTTCTGAAAATCAGTAATTCTTATACTAAGATCATATTGCTGTATAGGTTATTAATTCATTTCTGGATACATATTGTGACTGTCAAATTTTCTGTAAAAATACTTTTCGCATCCCTTTTTTGTTTTTCTGCTTATGCTTCATGCGGAGATAAGTTAAGTAATGAAGATAAAGCAAGTAATGGAGATAAGCAGGCAGGAGAAGTTCGATATAACAAAACCTGTATTAACTGTCATGGCCCAGCAGGCAAAGGAGTTGCCAGTTATCCAAAAATATCTGGGCAGGACGTGTCATATACGAAAGATAAATTAGAAACATATAGAGACGGGAAAAAAATAGGACCCAATTCTTCCTTGATGATCATGATGGCAAAACCCCTGTCAGATGAGGAAATTACCAACCTAGCAGCTTACCTGAAAGACGCAACATACGAATAAAACAAACTATATAGGAGATATATGATGAGTAAATTTGTAAAGTTATTATTAGCGGTCACAACATCTACAGTGATGTTAACCGGTTTAGTATCAAGTGTATATGCAGCAGAAGGTGGAATGAATGTTCCGACGATTAAATCTTCGGAATTTATGAAAGGACTTGAAAATCCTTGGGATATGGCTTTTTTACCAGACGGTACAATGTTTTACACTGAAAAATGTAAAGGTCTTTCAGTGAGAACAAGCTCTGGTGATATTAATCCATTATACGGAATGAAAGGTACGAGTGGTTACGGTGATTCTGCAGATGACCTTTTCTGTGATGGTCAAGCTGGCATGTTAGGTGTTGTTGCAGATAGAAACTTTGATAAGAATCGTACGCTTTATCTTTATTCATCATCTACTAAGTATCGTGGTGAAGGTTGTAAAACAAATTTCGAAAAGTGTAATGGTAATATTGTGATGAAATTTAAGGTCAGTGATGACCTAAAGAGTGTTTCTGATCGTAAAGATATCGTAACGGATATTCAATATAAACCATTCGAATCTGATCAGCCATTTGGTGGGCCAGGTGCTCACAATGGGGGCAGATTACGCGTAGGACCTGGAGGTTATCTTTGGGTAACTGGTGGAGATCGACATAGAGGTGTTTGTCCACAAGATGGTCAATTACTCTGCGGTAAAGTATTAAGGGTTGATGGTGACGGCAATGCCCATCCTGAAAACAATCCACCTGAAGGTTTTGATAAGCGTATATACACCTATGGCCACAGAAATGTTCAAGGTATCGATTTTCGCCCTAGTGACGGCAGAGCATTTACTGCGGAGCATGGGCCATGGCACAATGATGAGATCACAGCTTTAGTAAATGGTGGAAACGCTGGCTGGGATCCTGCGGAAAAAGTTGCAGGCAGAGATGCGTGTCCGGACAAGTACTGTGGATACGAGCCTAACCAAATGGATGCTGTCGATCCTGCTGTTCGTGCAGCGTATACGCCGATGAGTGATACTCGTTTTGAAGATCTTATGCCAGCTGCTTGGAATAACAATGGCCTTTCACAAGGAACTGGATCTGCTGCCTTCCTTAAAGGTAAGAACTGGGGTATTTACGAAGGACGTTTAACCGCTGGTATTATGGGTATTGCGTTTGGTGGTACACCTGCAGGCTCGCGAATTGATATCTATGATATTGCCGCTGACGGTTTATCCATTAAGAGCGCAATTAAAATGCCATTGGGTTTTTCTAAAAGATTTCGAGGCTTAGTAATGGGACCTGATAATGCGTTGTATGCAACGACTGACGAAGGTGAAATTTACAAAATCACGGCAAACTAATACAAAAATAAAATCAATGCTCGCGCTATGCAAATAGCGCGAGCATTTTTTTATTTTTAAAATTATTAATCTGAAGTCATTAGTTTGAAAGTGCTTTGAGTCATTTGTAACATAAGTGATCTGCAAGTAGCTTGATAGCAGAATCTTTTTTGATACTTTTTTTGGGTTTCGCTTTCTTGTTGGTTGCCATAGCAGGTTTACTCCAGTTTTTATCTGAGTAAAACGTATTTTGTAATGTTATTTCTGTTTGATTGACGCAGTCAATGTCCAACAAACTCTGATGGCTAGAAGCGCCCATAATTGAGGTTTTATAAAGAATTCTGTTCCATACCTTAATATTATTCTCGTTCTTGTGCACTCTTGCATCATCAAAAAAATAAATATCACCATTTGTTCTCGTCGAGTATTCAATCCACGCAGCTATTGAATCGTTGGAAAACGTCAAAAGTAATATAAACAGTATTTGTCTCATGTTTGCACCTTATAAGTAACTATACCACGCAAATTTAAAGTGGCGAAAAGTAGGGGGGTGTCTTTTTAACTAAATAATGATAGTATTTTTGTATTCAATATGTATACAATATATAAACTATCATATTATTAGATCCCCACTTTCTATGAAAAAAAATAAAAAGTTAATTTGTTACGATTCGCTAAAACACCGAATTTTAACATTGGATATTGCCCCAGGTACGGTACTCGATGAGACTGTAATTGCTGAGGAATATCAATTATCAAGAACACCATTGCGTGAAATATTTCAGCGGTTAGCAGGAGAGGGGTATGTCTCTTTAGAGAATAACCGCAGTACCAAAGTATCTTCGATGGATATCAACAGCATGCGTGATTTCTTTCAAACGGCACCCTTGGTTTATGCATCGGTTGCACGTTTAGCTGCTGAAAATGCAACGACACCTCAAATAGAAACGCTAAAACAGATTCAAATACAGTTCTTAGCAGCTTGTGAAAAACAAGATGTTGAGAAAATGTCGATGCAAAACCATGCATTTCATGAAACTTTAGGTCAAATGGCTGGAAATCATTATCTAATACCCAGCTTAAATAGATTACTTATCGATCACACGCGCATGAGTCAGATGTTCTTTCGACCTAAAAATAACAAAGAAGAAATCATCATCGGCAAAGCAAGTCATCATCACGATCTGATGATTGAAGCCATAGAAAATCGCTCCCCAGCGGACATTGTTGAACTAACATTAGAGCATTGGGAATTATCTCGAAATCGTATGGAACAATTTGTTAGACCCGATCCATTACCGATTGATACAGATAATGTTGAAAACCCGATGCCAAAATACAAGAGCTAAAAATGAAATTCGAAGGTATTTATACACCAATAGTTACACCCTTTAACGATGATTTTTCCATCAATAAAGAGGCGTTTGCTGAAACCGTTGAGCTGCTTATCGACAAAGGTGTTCATGGAATCATTATCGCAGGTACCACTGGAGAGTATTACGCCGAAACCTATGAAGAGCGCGTCGAGATGATGCAGTTGGGTAAGGATCTAATCAAAGGTCGCGTTCCTATTGTGATGGGTACAGGTGCAATTAGAACCGAAGATAGTGTGCAATATGCCGAAGAAGCGAAACGTATTGGCGCTGATGCATTGTTAATTGCTACACCGCCATATGCTTATCCAACTTCTCGAGAGATAGCATTGCATGCGCTAGCCATTGAGCGTGCCGCAAATTTACCGGTGATGCTTTACAACTATCCCGGTCGAATGAGTGTCATGATGGATGAAGAGGTACTTGACCGTTTAGGCCGTAATCCAAATTTCTGCGCGATTAAAGAAAGCTCAGGTGATATCGACAGATTGCATTTATTGGCTCGTGATTACACACATATTACCTTGGCTTGTGGTATGGATGATCAAGCACTGGAGTATTTTGCATGGGGAGCCAGAGCATGGGTGTGTGCAGGATCAAACTTCGCACCTGAAGCGCATATCGCCTTATATAAAACCTGTGTACTTGAAGGTGATTTTGAGAAAGGTCGCAGAATTATGTCTGCAATGTTGCCACTCATGCGAGTGTTGGAGCAAGGTGGTAAATTTGTGCAGTGTATCAAGCACGGTGTCACGCTTCGCGGTATAGATGCAGGACCACCACGTAAGCCACTTCAACCATTAAATAAAGATGATAAGCGCGAACTCGCAGAAGTGATTAAAACGATGAATACAACTGTAGATGCAATATTAAAAGAGTCCAATGACACAAAAAATGGTAAAGGGACAAAGTAATGAGTGATTTATTAAGCAGAGAAGAATACCAAGCGATTGCGGATGATATTAATTTCCCTCGAACCGCATTTATCGATGGCAAATTTAAAGCAGGCAACGGTCCAAAAATGCCAACCATTAATCCGGCTACAGGTGAAAGCTTATGTGATATCAGTAGCTGTGATCAAGCAGATGTCGATTTTGCTGTAGAAAAAGCGCGTGAGGCGTTTGCTCAAGGTCACTGGTCAAAACTTCATCCTTCTGAACGTAAGGAGCGACTGATTAAACTGTGTAAACTAATCCATAGAAATCGTCGTGAACTCGCTGTGATGGAGAGTTTAGATAGCGGTAAACCGATTAAAGACTGTGAAGAGATTGACATCCCAGAATCCATCGAATGCATTAAATGGCATGCTGAGACGGCGGATAAAATTTATGACCAAACGGCACCGGCTGGGGATGATGCGATTGCGATGATTGTGCGTGAACCCGTGGGTGTTGTGGCTGCAGTATTACCATGGAATTTCCCCTTGATGATGCTGGCATGGAAAATCGGACCTGCATTAGCCGCAGGTAACTCAGTGATTGTAAAACCTGCTGAGCAAACCTCATTAACTGCATTACGTGTGGCTGAGTTAGCCATGGAAGCAGGTTTTCCACGTGGTGTTCTGCAAGTATTACCTGGTGATGGCCCTAGTGTCGGCGAACCTTTAGGGTTACATATGGACGTGGATATGGTGAGTTTTACTGGCTCCACCGAAACAGGTCGCCGATTCTTACGTTATTCTGCTGACAGCAATCTAAAGAAAATTGTTTTGGAATGTGGTGGAAAAAACCCCGCAGTGGTTCTTGAAGATGCTGAAGATTTAGATTTGGTTGCAGAACATGTCGTAAATGCTGCATTTTGGAATATGGGAGAAAACTGTACAGCCGCATCGCGTTTGATTGTTCATGAAGCCGTTAAAGATGAATTAATGGAACGTATTGTGGCACGAACCCGAGATTGGAAAACAGGTGATCCACTTGATCCTGCTAATCATTTGGGGGCTTTGATTGATAAGGAACATCATAAAAAAGTTTCATCGTATTTAAAAACAAAAAACAAAGCATTGATTGGTGGTAAAGCGAAAGGTGCATACGTTGAACCAACGATTTATGACGAAGTAAAAACAGACGATAAACTAGTCACAGAAGAAATCTTTGGCCCAATTATGTCGGTGATGACGGTGAAATCATTTGATGAAGCGATTGCCTTAGCCAATGATACCAATTACGGTCTTGCAGCAAGTGTTTTTACTGCGAATAACAAAAAAGCTATCCGTGCTGCACGTGCGATTAAAGCAGGTACCGTCTCTGTGAATAGTTATGCAGAGGGTGATATCTCAACGCCGTTTGGTGGTTATAAAGAATCAGGTTTTGGAGGACGTGATAACGGTATTCATGCACATGATCAGTACACCGAATTAAAAACAATCTGGATTGATTTATCGGATCCCGCCTCTGCAGACAACGTTGGTTAATTATCAATGAGAATCAGTGAAATCCATATTTACCAAGTCGACCTATCGGCTAAGAATGGTTCGCGCACTATGGTAAACGTAATTTGGGTAAAAAATTAAAGTGAAGTTTTCTGAGAGATAAGAAAATGAGTGAAGATATAGATTTCAAAAGTCGACGTGGCGGACGTGGTGCAAGACGTAAGTTGAGAGCTGATCGCACGACAACTATGTTGCCTGCACTTAAACGTAATTTGCCTTTAACCGAACCGATGAATGAAGAACAAATACATCGTATCGATTCGGCATCAATGGATATTTTAGAAAATGTCGGTGTA
>CALJIH010000312.1 GCA_937974135.1 uncultured Cocleimonas sp.
GAATGATTTATTTGCAGTTAACGATATTTTTAATATATTGCTTAGAATCCCCTAAAAGTAGGGGGGTGTGGTCGACATACTTCGACTAAGCTCAATACAGAAATCATCAGAAATTTCTTTTATAATTTTTAATAGTATTCAGACAATAAAAAAGCACCTTAAGGTGCTTTTTAGTATCTTATTCATTAAACAATATTACTTACTTCTGTAAGTAATTCTTCCTTTAGTTAAATCATAAGGTGTCAGCTGAACAGTGACCTGGTCACCTGTTAATATTCGTATGTAGTTTTTACGCATGCGCCCTGATATATGAGCATTCACTTTGTGCCCATTTTCTAATTCAACGATGAATGTAGTATTAGGAAGTGTTTCCACTACTGTTCCTTCCATTTCGATACTTTCTTCTTTTGCCATGCTTTGTAACTACTGTTTATTTGTAAAACGCCGTATTATCCATTAACTATGTTATTTAACAAGGTTTTTCTATGCATTATAACGGTGCTTAGATTAACCCAGTATTTACACAAATCCATGTGCAATATCGACTAATAACACATATCATATGGCCTCTTTTTTTAATTACAAGGAATAGAGTAATGCAGTTTGCCGCGGTGTTTCCTGGGCAAGGATCACAATCATTGGGGATGTTATCTGATTTAGCTGAAAATCATTCGGAAGTAGAATCTACATTTGAAGAAGCATCAGATATTTTGGGCGTCAATTTATGGCAAATGACCAAAGCAGACTCCGATGAGGTTATTAATCAAACCATCAACACACAACCTTTGATGCTTGCTGCCGGTGTCGCTGTTTGGAAGATATGGCAAAAAGTAGGGGGGTGTACTCCGATTGCAACAGCAGGTCATAGCTTAGGCGAATATACAGCTTTAGTGGCGAGTGGTGTTTTACAGTTTAATGATGCGGTAAGTTTGGTATCTAAACGTGCTCATTTAATGCAAGAAGCAGTGCCCGTTGGTGAAGGTGCGATGGCCGCGATTCTTGGCTTAGAAGACCAGCAAATAATCGATATCTGTAAAAACCTATCAGATCAAGGCATAGTCGAAGCCGTTAATTTTAATTCACCTGGACAGGTTGTCATTGCGGGTGAAACTAAAGCGGTTGATGCTGCTATTGAAAAACTATCCGAAGCAGGCGCTAAACGTGCTATCAAGTTAGCTATGAGCGTGCCTTCACATTGTAGTTTGTTAAAAGATGCTTCAAACGAGTTAAAACAAGCGTTGTTAGCAACTGAATTTAACGATGCGATATATCCAATAGTACAAAATGCATCAGCCCGTAATAATGAAAATACTTCAGAGCGCCAAGAAGCGCTTGCGGAACAACTTTATAAACCAGTTTTGTGGGTAGATTGTATTAATAATTTATCGAGTCAGCACGCAGCTGATACCATTATCGAGTTTGGTCCTGGTAAAGTATTGTTTGGCTTAAACAGACGTATTAATCGTCAATTAGGCAATATCTGTATCAGCGATACTGCTTCATTGGAAAAAGCCTTGGCAATGTGTGAAGCATAAGCCGTTAAATTTTTAAAAATTTAGAATAAAGGAATATATGTTGAATTTAGAAGGAAAAGTTACATTAGTTACTGGTGCGAGTCGTGGTATCGGCAGAGCGATTGCTGAAAGTTTAGGCAAAGCAGGTGCAACCGTGATTGGCACGGCAACCAGTGAGAAGGGCGCAGATGCTATAAGCGCTTATTTTAAAGATGCAGGTATCAACGGCGTTGGTAAAATGCTCAATGTTACCGATACTGATTCTATTGATTCGCTATTAAAAGAAATAACTACTGAATTTGGTGCGATAACTGTACTAGTGAACAATGCAGGTATTACTCGCGATAATCTTATGTTGCGTATGAAGGAAGAAGAATGGTCAGATATTATGAACACCAATCTTACTTCTGTATATCGTTTGAGTAAGGCTTGTTTAAAAGGAATGATGAAAGCTCGCCAAGGTCGAATTATTTCAATAGCTTCAGTGGTAGGTGCCACGGGAAATGCAGGTCAAGCAAACTATGCCGCAGCTAAAGCGGGCGTGGTTGGCTTTTCTAAGTCATTAGCACAAGAAATTGGATCGCGAGGTATTACAGTAAACGTGGTCGCTCCAGGTTTTATTGATACGGATATGACACGTGAACTGCCCGAAGAACAACGTAAACAATTAATGAGTAATATCCCACTCGGTAAATTAGGTGAAGCGGAAGATATTGCCAACGCAGTGTTATTTTTGGCTTCAGATATGGGCTCATATATCACTGGCGAGACAATGCATATTAATGGTGGTATGTATATGTCTTAATAATTATTGTAGAATAGCAAAAACGAGCTAACGCTCTATAAATAGAGGGATTTTATACGTTAACTATCCCTTAAATTAATTGTGCGGAGACTTTAAATTCTCTACAATATCCCCATGATATGCACTGTTGTACATATTTTTTTAAATTACAAGGAATGAAAAATCATGAGTGATGTTGAAACACGCGTTAAAAGTGTCGTAGTTGAGCAATTAGGCGTTGACGAATCAGAAGTTACCAACGCAGCTTCTTTTGTTGATGATCTAGGCGCGGACTCATTAGATACAGTAGAATTAGTAATGGCTCTCGAAGAAGAGTTTGGTACTGAAATACCTGATGAAGAAGCAGAAAAGATTACTACTGTTCAATTAGCAATCGATTATGTAAATAACAACCAAGCATAATTTTACTGCAAAAAATACTGCAAAAAACCGCAGGACTACAGCGCTTTAATTTGTAATTTCAGCATTTAGTCTCTGCGGTTTTTTCTTATTTAGAATACCAAAGAAAGTTTATAGAAGGATAATCAAGTGGCAAAACGTCGTGTAGTGGTTACAGGCTTAGGAATCGTATCTCCAGTGGGATCACAATTGGAAAAAGCTTGGAAAAATATTACTGAAGGGGTCAGCGGAATTAATAAAATTCCACCTGAAATATTTGATGCGACAGATTTCTCTGTAAAGATTGCGGGTAACGTCGATGATTTTAATCCAACCGACTATATAACACCTAAAGATCAAAAAAAGATGGATCCCTTTATCCATTATGGAATTGGTGCGGGTACCGATGCAATACGAGATTCTGGAATAGAAATTACTGACGAGAATGCAGAAACGTTTGGTGTAATAGTAGGCTCTGGTATCGGTGGCGTTGGTTCTATTGAAAAGAATAGTAAAGCGTTTCTAAACGGCGGACCGCGAAAGATATCTCCATTCTTTGTGCCTAGTACAATCGTAAATATGGTAGCGGGCAATTTATCTATCATGCATGGACTCAAAGGCCATAACATGTCGCCAGTTTCTGCCTGTGCTACAGCAACCCATAGTATTGGAGATGCTGCGCGTCTAATCAGTTACGGTGATTTTGATGTGATGTTAGGCGGTGGTGCAGAAATGTGTTCAACACCTTTAGGCATCGGTGGCTTCGCTGCAATGCGCGCATTATCAACGCGAAACGATGACCCAACTGCTGCAAGTCGCCCATGGGATATAGATCGTGATGGCTTTGTATTAGGCGATGGCGCGGGTGTTTTACAACTTGAAGAATACGAATTTGCAAAAGCACGTGGTGCTGATATCTATTGTGAACTTGTGGGTTTTGGTATGAGTAGTGATGCTTTCCATATGACCTCACCAGCAACCGATGGTGAAGGTGCGGCCAGATGTATGAATCACGCGCTGAAAGATGCAGGACTAAACGCCGAAGATGTGGATTATATTAATGCGCACGGTACATCAACCCCGGCGGGTGATGTTGCAGAAACAAATGCCATTAAACGCGCAATGGGTAGCCATGCAAATAAACTGGCTGTGAGTTCTACAAAGTCAATGACAGGGCATTTATTAGGTGCAGCAGGTGGAATTGAAGCGGTATTTAGTGTGTTAGCTATACGCGATCAAATTTTACCACCCACGATTAATATTGATAATCAAGATCCAGAATGTGATTTAGATTATGTGGCTAATGAAGCGCGAGATGCGAAAATTAATGTTGCTATGAGTAACTCATTTGGTTTTGGTGGTACTAACGGTACATTAGTCTTTAAGAAAATATAAATATTTTTTGTTGCGTAGTGACAACCGCTCGAAGAGTAAACGTTGTCAAAACCTCACAAAAGTAGGGGGGTGTCTTTTTAATGAAATTAGACACCAAAGATTGCACTCAACCTAGGATAATCCTCTGTGAGATTCATTTTTAAAGTCTTTTTTCCTCTGGTCTTTGTTATTGCTGCTGCCATTGCTTTTTATGTTTATCAGCAGTTTGAAACGTTTAAAACTTCAACTACTGATACGGCAGTAGAAAGTTTTGAAATAAAAAAAGGTAGCAATATTCGAATTGTTGCTGATTCTCTTCAACAAAAAAATATTCTCAAAAAAAACGGTTTAATTGAGCCTAAATGGTTATTCACTGGCTTAGCTAAAATCACCAAGCAAGACCGTAAAATCAAAGCGGGTGAATATAGCCTGAAACAAGGTTCTACCCCTTCACAGTTACTCGATCTATTTAGTAGTGGCAAAACAATACAATATCAAACCCGCATTCCAGAAGGTTTTAAATTCTCAGAGATCATAAAAATAATCAAAGCAGATAAAAACCTTAAACAGACTTTGACTGATGATGACTATAAAAACATCATGTCTAAACTCAAAACGAAATATCAACATCATCAGCCAGAAGGTTGGTTTCTACCAGATACTTACAGTTACCCAAGAAATACCACTGACTTACAATTTTTACAGCGAAGCCACGATGCAATGCTGAAAGAATTAGACAAGCATTGGCAAGGCAGAAAAGAATTCAAAGGCATTGAAACACCTTACGATGCCTTGATACTCGCTTCAATTATCGAAAAGGAAACAGGCGCACCAGAGGACAGGGGAAAAGTAGCCAGGGTATTTATCAATCGTTTGAATATCGACATGATGTTACAAACAGATCCAACCGTCATTTATGGCATGGGTGATAAGTACAAAGGAAATATTCGTAAAAAAGACCTTAAAAAAGACACCCCTTACAATACGTATACGCGTAAAGGTTTAACCCCAACCCCGATCGCAATACCAAGTAAAGCAGCAATAGCAGCCGCTTTCAATCCGGATCAAGGCAAGATGTTGTACTTCGTCGCCAAAGGCAATGGATATTCCTATTTTTCAAATACCTATGCAGAGCATAAACGTGCTGTGATTAAATATATTTTGAATGGAAAAGCGAATAAATATCAAGGTGATAAGTAATGAACGCATCATCTGCTGAAAAAGGATTATTTATCAGTTTTGAAGGTGTTGAAGGGGCTGGAAAAACAACCAATATTGAATATATTGCGGATAAAATCGCACAAGGTGGCCATGAAATTGTGCTTACTCGCGAGCCAGGTGGCACCAAACTCAGTGAAGCGATTCGGGAATTATTAATTTCTAAAGAATACCCTGAAATGCACATCAAAACGGAATTGTTATTGATGTTTGCGGCGCGCTCAGAACATCTAAATACGGTCATTTTACCAGCAATCAATGCAGGTAAATGGGTGCTTTGCGATCGTTTTACAGATGCTACCTATGCTTATCAAGGGGCGGGAAGAGGTATTCCAGAAGACATTATTGCTACCTTAGAAACGCTCGTGCAAGGATCTGTAAAACCAGATTATACTTTTTTATTTGATCTAGATGCTGAGATTGGTTTAGGACGCGCTAAGAATAGGGGAGAGACCGACCGATTTGAACAGCAACACATAGATTTCTTCAACAAAATACGCGACAAATACCTTGAACTAGCAAAATCTGATGAACCTCGCTATAGAATTGTGAATGCGCAATATGATCTAGACACTGTGCAAAAACAAATCGATCAACTACTGACAGATATTTTAGACCTTTGAGATGACTGATTCGGTAAACACAAGTCACCAACTTCCATCAGATGTAAATTATCCATGGCATAAAGATACCTGGTCGAATTTTGTCAATGCTAAAAACCAAGACCATTTACCGCATGCCATATTGCTCGCTGGGGAAGAGGGTATTGGTAAGTTAAAACTTGCTAAAAGAATGGCTAAATCCCTACTTTGTATGAATACAACTGCGGACAATAAAGAGGCATGTCAGCAGTGTGTATCCTGCAAAACCTACCATTCTTCATCAAATCCTGATTATCTGGAAATACGTTTATTAGAAGATAAGAAGCAAATAGGTGTTGATCAAATCCGAGCGCTTTCTGAATTTTTAACATTCAGCAGAAGTTATAACACGCATAGAGTAGTGATTATCAATCCTGTTGAAAGAATGAATTTAAACGCTGCAAATAGCTTGTTGAAATCATTAGAAGAACCGACGCCAGAGACGATTATTATCTTGGTTACCGCTAAAGTCAGTGATTTATTAGCGACTATTAAGAGTAGATGCCAATTATTAACAGTCAAAACACCGACTAAAGATGAAACTATTCATTGGTTAGAACAGAATCAGGCAACCAATAATGGCGCCAAAATAGACGCAGAAACGCTATTTGCTATGGTCGGATCTAGACCATTAAAAGCAGAAGCAATTACTCAAGAAGACATCGAAAATAAACAGAATTTTTTTAATGATTTAAGCGCTGTGATGAATCAATCATTATCAATAAGTGATATGGCTAAAAAATGGGAAAAGCATGATTTTGAAAGATTAATCAACTGGCAATTATATGTCGTTCAAAATGCAATTAAAAAACCTATTGGTGCTAACGTAAATACCATGGAAGAGGGCGAAATAATCACTCAAGTTAGCCAACATTTAAATTCTGAGGAACATTGGCATTTATATCAAAACCTAATCAAGCAAAAACAATATATCCATACGTCAGTTAATCCTCTGATGTTTTTGGAAAACATGATAATGTTATGGATGAAAGCAGGTAAATAATCACTAATAACAATGCCTTACCAGCTCTCATTACAATATTTATTAATAATAAAATGATAATAAAAATATGAGCACTCAAGAACCCAAAGTAAATAACGGCGCTATTACTGAGCAAAAAGTAGAACGTACCATCCTAAAGCTACCGCTAAATGATGTATCCGCTTTGCATTCTAGTTATATGCCTTTTGTTCGTGGTGGCGCAATATTTGTCCCTGATAAAAACACTGATAATTACAATTTTGGTGATGAAATCATTGTTTCAATGCACCTAAAATCAACTGATAAGAAGTTAGCAATACCTGGAAAAGTCATGTGGATTGCGCCTCAATCATGCGAACGTGGTACTCAAGGTCTTGGTATACAATTTATAGGTACGACCAAAGCAAAAGTTAAATTAATTATTGAAACCATGCTAGGTAATCGCGCAAACGTGCCACCATTAGTAAGATTTTACTAAACAAAGACCTATCAATTTAACCTTCAAAATCTTATAACATCAGTGTAATCAGCGCTATAATGACGCTTTAAATTTTTAACCCATTATTATGCTCACTGATTCACATTGCCATCTGGATAAAATCGATCTAGAACCGTTCCAAAACAACTTTTCTAGCATGATAGATGCTGCAACTGAAAATGATGTGAGTCAATTCCTATGCGTCTGCATAGATACTGAACATTTCGATGATGTTCTTAAACCCGCTCAACAATTTGCAAAGATTCATTGTTCTGTTGGCGTGCATCCTACGCATAAAGACTCTTACTCACCAACGGTGGATGAAATCGTAGCATTAGCCCAACATAAGGAAGTTATCGCCATAGGAGAGACTGGTTTAGACTATTTTCGCTGCGAAGATGACGATATGACCTGGCAACACGATATGTTCAGAAATCATATTCGAGCGGCAATTATTACTCAAAAACCACTCATTATTCACACGCGCTCTGCCAAAGAAGACACCATTCGTATCTTACAAGAAGAAAACGCCGAAAAGGTGGGGGGTGTAATGCATTGTTTCGCCGAAGATTGGGAAACTGCTCAAAAAGCGATGGATTTAAATTTTTACATTTCATTCTCAGGTATAGTTTCATTCAATAGCGCCAAAGAATTGCAAGAAGTAGCTAAACGTGTTCCTGAAGATAAATTCCTTATCGAAACAGATTCACCATGGTTAGCACCAGTACCAAAACGTGGCAAACCAAATCAACCCGCTTATGTAAAATATGTTGCAGAAAAAATGGCAGACTTACGCGAATGCAGTTACCAACACATCGGTGAAGTATCAACGCGTAACTTTAATCGCTTATTTAATATTAACAGTTAGAAATTTAAAAAATTAACTTATAACTCTATAGAGATTAAGGTTAAGTTTGCTTTTAGCTCATACTTAAAACATGTTTAATTCATAATTGATACATGATTACAGGAGTTAAATTAGATGGATTTTAAACTTGTTGTCATCATAGTGACTATTTTATTAGTAGCGATATCTATGCAAACAGAATTAAGTGATCAACATCGTCACTGTGAACAATTCTCAGGTGAAAGTAATATAAAATCAGCATCAAAGTTATTTCTTGCTTGCGAAAAAGAAAGTATCTGTCAAACAAAAAGAATTACTAATGCTAATCAGAAAAGTATTCATACTGACTTTTTTACTTTTCATTGTGTTCATATAAAAGAAGAAACACTTCCATTTAGATAATCTTGAGTATTGTCTTTCATTTGGAACATAAGTTAACTGCGTAATCTTAGTATATACGGATAGTGTTGCTATCTTAAAACTAATACATAAATGTAATTTCATAAAATTTGACTAAAT
>CALJIH010000313.1 GCA_937974135.1 uncultured Cocleimonas sp.
GTATTGCTCGTGGTGAAACAGCAATTTTAGAAAAACGCACTTTTACACAAACAGAAGCAAAAACTAAAATGAGCAAATGGCTCAAATAATTTGGACTGAGCCAGCTCTACAAGACTTAAATGAAATTGCTGAATTCATCGCTCTTGATAAAATTTCAGCTGCTAACAAACTTGTACAAAAAGTCTTTTCAAAAACCGAGAGACTTGAACGGTTTTCTAAGTCAGGTCGCAAGCCACCTGAACTCGAAAATTCTCGTTATTTTGAACTAATTGTAAATCCATGCCGCATATTTTATCGAGTAGAAAAAGATAAAGTATATATTTTGTATGTAATGCGTAGTGAAAGATCACTTAGAAACTTCATATTAGATGACCGCGCAAATGAAAGAAGCTAACAAGTTACATCATCGGAAAAAAGACTCGTTAACGCTCGCATTTTTCCGCTGAGCAAGGCGTTATGTGTAAAAATAAAAAGTGCCCAAAAGTACAGGGGTGTCTTTTTCAATAATAGTTCCAAAAAGAGATCGTATTTATAAATGAAATATTTAGCTATTTGGTTAATTGTGGCAATAGTTATTATTTTGACATTATCTTTTTTTGTAAGCATTCCATATATTTATACAATTACAGGAGTTTCAATCATTACTGTAATTGGTCATCTAGCAACCTTAGATGATGATTTTATGGGAGGTTGGAATAATCTTGATAACTCAGTTCATTTTTGGAAAAGCTCATTATTTGAGTTATTAGTAAAAGTTGGCATTTCAATTTTTCTTTTTATAATAATTCATCTATTTCCATCAGTAGTTAAATTCAGGGCTTAAATCACATTTATCACATAAAAGGTGCTGGATCAAAAAACGACACGTTGTGCAAGTCGTAATAACAACAATAAGGAGAGTTTAGTGAAGATAACAGTTTTGGATGACTATCAGGACGTAGTAAAAAGTTTGGATTGTTTCGAGTTATTGTCAGCACATGACGTAACTGTTCTTAATGAAACACTCCCTGAGTCAGAGTTAGTAACTCGGCTCGCAGACACTGAAGTTCTGGTGTTAATTCGAGAGCGTACAGTCATTACAGAATCATTACTTTCTCAATTGCCACAACTTAAAGTTATTAGTCAGACGGGTAAGGTTAGCAATCACATTGATGTTCAATTGTGCGGTAAATATGGTGTAAAAGTATTAGAGGGCCGTGGTTCTCCGGTTGCTCCTTCTGAATTGTGTTGGGCTTTGATCATGGCAACAAGCCGTCATATTCCAGCTTATGCTGCTAACCTCCAGAATAACCAATGGCAAGACTCAGGGGTGCTCGGTTTAGGCCGTACTTTAAAAGGCTTAAAATTAGGCATTTGGGGATACGGAAAAATTGGGCAACGAATTGCTCAATATGCAAAAGCATTTGATTTGTCGGTTGTGGTTTGGGGCAGTGAAGAATCTCGAAAACTAGCAAAAGAACATGGCTTTGAAGCTGCATCTTCAAAGCAGGGTTTCTTCTCTGATTCAGATATTGTGTCGCTTCACTTACGCTTAAATGATGTAACGCGAGCATGTGTGACCGCTGAAGATTTAAGTGTAATGAAGTCAGATTCTCTATTCATTAATATCAGCCGTTCAGAGCTTGTAGAGTCATCAGCATTGTATAATGAGCTTCTAAAAGTCCCCACAAAACGTGCAGCAATAGATGTGTTTGACATTGAACCAGCATGCTTTAGCAACGAACCTTTGCTTTCTTTACCAAACGTTACAGCGACACCTCACCTTGGGTATGTGGAGCAAAATAGTTATGAGCTATATTTCAAGATTGCATTTGAGAATGTTTTAGCTTTCGAGCAAGGTAAAATTTAAATCTCAGTGACGAGAAATCGTTGTTACAACTAAGCAACATAGACTCATCGACTTGGTCATAATATTGTCTGATACCCTCGAACGAGAAGGTTTGGCTGACTATGTTGTTGGATTAATAAAAGAAAACTCATTTATTAAAGAATCTTTCACTTTAGTTGGTAAGTAGAAAATACCTGACAATATTACAATGCCTTGATATCTGCCGTAATTGCATTGCATTGTTTGATTAGATCATTAGGTGATAATTCAATTTCTAGACCACGCTTCCCGCCACTAACAAATATTGTTTGGTACTGTGTTGCGGATGAGTCAAGCGTAACTAATAATCGCTTCTTTTGGCCTAGCGGACTAATTCCACCTAGAATATATCCTGTAGCATTTTGTGCGGCTGTGGTATCGGCCATGCTCGCTTTTTTTGAGTTGATTGATTTTGCGACTGCTTTTAGATTGAGTTGATGACTAACGGGTACGATTGCAACTGCGAGTTGTTTGCTGTTATCGGTGGGATCGCCCGAAACAATAAGTGTTTTAAACACTCTTGTGGCTTCGATGTTTAAACAATTCGCAGCTTCTTCTCCATAAGAAGCTGCTTGTGAATCATGCGGGTATTCGTGTAATTGATATTGAATACCCGCTTTTGTTAACGCATCTATAGCTGGCGTCATACCTTAATATTTTAGTATTCGATATGATAATTAATAGCTAAACCACGCTTATCTGCACTGGTTGTTGAGAACATTTTACCGCCTGCTTCACCAATCTTTTTTAGCATTGCCATGTCCGGCATATCACCCGAATTCTTAACAGCTTCGGGCATGGCTTCCATAATTCCAGCTAAGGTTTTCAAATAGCCTTGAAGATCCATACTTGAAAATGAGATTTCAGGTATTTTGTTATCATGTGCTTTAAGTGAAGGTTTATCGTTACCAACAAAAATATTAATCGCTTTCTCTGTTCGACTTAAGAAAATATCAGGCTGCGGACCACCACGTTTTGGAATTAAACCATCAGGAAGCTTCGTCACACTGCCATCATCGGGGATTTTTAATGACAATAGTGGAGGTGCCATCATACCAGCCATGGCGATTAGACCCGCAGGGTCATTGGAACCTAATGAGATCACTGCATCTATCTTTTTAGGCTGCATTCTTTTATCTAACTCAATATCAGATACTGAGGCGTAAACTGAATTAAATTGTGACAAGCCCATATTCATAACCATAGCCATGCCGCCCATGCTCTTGCGGATATCCTGAGCTTTAATCGCAGGACATTTATTATCTTCGCCAGATTTAATTAAGAAGCTAGTGTATTTAGTCAGGGCATCACGCATTTTAGGGAAGTTAATATTTACGCCAAAATCAAATATCGCCCCATCGGTTCGTTGAGGAATATTCGTATCGTTTGCTAATGTCTGTAAAGCAGTACTGACAACAGCTGATGTTTTGAATAGAAGTTCGTAGTCAATTACAGCGGTTTCCAGTGTTTTTGTGCCGAATACGATTTCAGGCATATTGTCGATATGGTTTTCTGCAACCGCAACACAACCGTTGAGAGATTTATCGTCCATGCTGCCTTTGGCATTTTGCAAAATTAATGGTTTAGCAAATGCAAAGGCACTTTTCAGGTTTAAGAAACCATCGCCATAACCAGGGTAATTATTTTCTTTTAAAAATGAATCCCAGTTAGCAACTGTATATGAAGACGAAGGCTTTGCTTCACCCATTAAATGTTTCTTTAAGGCTTCTTTTTTATCAGAACTAAACGCAGAGACGGCTAATTGGTCTTTTAAGAAAACCGCGGCAATTGCCATCTGCCCTTTTGGGTCTGTGGCTTCAAAACAATCAAAATCACCACATTTTGAAAAATCTACTTTGAATGATGATTTTTCTTCTGCACGTTTAATCATTGCCATTAATTTTTCTTGGTCAGCAACTCCCAAACGCATCACAGGCATCATGTCGTAACCGTAGATAACACTATGTGCTTTTTTTGATAAACCTATATCTTCGATTTTACCGCTTGTAATTGCACTTCCGTATTCTTCGAGGAATGCACTGAAAAATTTACCTGGGCCTTTACCATCAATGGCTGCTTGTTTGAATCCATCAGATTCAGTCAACATCGCAAGCATGTCTTGGCCACGTTTCATTTGAACATCCATGACTTTGTCTGGAATAGGCTCTTTATTCGCGATTAAATAAGCTGTGTCAGCAGGCACATTCTCAAGTAATGATTCTAAATCAGCACCACTTTTTGATCCGCCAAAAAGATTCGAAAAAAAGCCTTCCGCATGAACAGTCCCTGCAGATAATGCAAGTGCTAGGGTCGCGCTAGTTAATAGTTTGTATTTAGTATTCATTTAACTCCCTTCTATTTTTTAATGGTGATTACGAAGTCTAGCAAAAAAAATGCTGTTAAAATGTGAAATATGTCAGATAAAAATGAATTTGTTGGATTTTTGCTCAGTAGACAGTGGCGAGATACACCTAATGGAATCACACTAAGTTTCTGGCTAAGTAGCCCTCAAGGCCCTATACATATTGTTATCGACAAGCAACAAGCTGTTTGTTTTATTCGTCGAACAAATCAATTGAATACCAATGTAAATGAGGGTATTACACGTAAAGAGCTTGAGCTGAAAACCTTAGACCATGAACCAGTTGATGGCCTTTATTTTCATCAACAACGACAATTAAATGCCTTGCGTGATCACCTTAATCACGACAAAACACATTTATTAGAATCTGAAATTAAACCTACTGAACGTTATTTGATGGAACGTTTCATCACTGCCTCGTTAGCAGTAGAAGGAAACCCTATTCAAAAAAATGGGTATATTGAATATCAAAACCCAAAACTAAAACCAGCAAAGTACAAGCCTACATTTAAATGTGTTTCTCTAGATATTGAAACTGAAGGTTTTCGAGGCAAGCTGTATTCGATTGCAGTTGTAATGAAACAGTCAGATCAAACAATAGAACATGTGTTTATGGTTCAACAGCAAAAAAACGCTGATACACATCCTAATATCACTTGGTGTGATTCTGAAAAGATTGCTCTCGAAGCTTTTTTTGAATGGATGAAAATTAATGACCCTGATGTGATTATAGGATGGAATGTTATCGCCTTTGATCTAGCCTTTTTGCAATGGAAATGTGAACAATTAAACTTGCCGTTTGCTCTTGGGCGGGGTGATTTTAAACAACAAAATTCAACAATATTAATTCCACAACAAACCGGACATATGCATATTGCACGCATTCCTGGTCGAGTAGTTTTAGATGGTATAACTAGTTTACGAGGTGCCTTTTGGATTTTTGAAAGCTTTGCCTTGGATTATGTTTCAGAACAGCTATTGGGCAAAAAGAAGCTTATTAACACAACTGGAAAAGATAAGTTAGCAGAGATACAAAGACAATACCGTGAAGATCCAGTTGCATTAGCAGAATATAATTTAGAAGATTGCCGTTTGGTTTTGGATATCTTTGATAAAACTGACTTACTTAACTTTTCCATTCAACGTGCCCAAATGACTGGATTAGCGATTGACCGACAGGGTGGATCAAGTGCAGCGTTTGATAATCTTTATTTACCTCAGTTACACCGTCAGGGTTTTGTTGCACCCGATATTGGAAGCCAGAAAAGCACCAAAAGTAGTCCTGGTGGTTATGTTATGGATTCACAGCCAGGGTTGTATGACAATGTATTAGTGCTCGACTTCAAAAGCCTATATCCAAGTATTATCCGTACATTCAAAATTGATCCACTCGGTTTATCTATAGGTTCTGCCAATACAAGAGACTTAGACGCTACTATTCCAGGGTTTCTAGAGGCTGAGTTTTCTCGAGATCATCATATTCTCCCCAATCTTGTAACCGAGCTTTGGCAACAGAGAGACGAAGCTAAAATAAACAAAGATAAGCCCTTATCGCATGCTATTAAGATAATTATGAATTCGTTTTATGGGGTTTTAGGTTCTTCAGGCTGTCGTTTTTTTAATCCCCAATTAGCAAGTAGCATCACTATGCGGGGCCATCAAATCATACAAATGAGTCGAGAGCTAATTGAAGCTAAGGGTTACAACGTTATTTACGGCGATACTGACTCTGTTTTTGTACTAGTTGGTCAGAATAGAAGCGAAGAGGAGTGCCTAAACATAGGTAAAACTTTGCAAGAAGCTCTCAATACGTGGTGGCAAAAGCATCTAAAAGAAGAATATTCATTGAAATCAAACTTAGAAATTGAATTCGAAACACATTACTTACGCTTTTTAATGCCGACTATTCGCGGCGCAGATACTGGGAGTAAAAAACGCTACGCGGGTATGATTAATAGAAATGGTAAAAAAGAAATGGTGTTCAAAGGGCTCGAAACGGTGCGAACTGACTGGACACCTTTAGCAAGAGAATTTCAGCAAGAACTCTATAAAAGGATATTCACCCAAAAACCATTTGAAGAATTAATCAAAGAAACGCACGATCAACTCATTAATGGACAATTAGATAATAAACTGACCTATACCAAAAGGCTCAGACGGCCGTTAGAAAGTTATACAAGTACTCAACCGCCACAGGTTAAAGCGGCTCGTAAAATGAGAAACCCTGGACGAAAAATTCAATATGTCATTACCTTGAATGGTCCAGAACCCATCGAGAATTTAGAATCAACACCTAATTACCAACATTACGTTGATAAACAATTGGCTCCTGTGGCAGATAGTATTTTATATTTTTTAGATACTTCGTTCGCTAAAATTACAGATCGACAATTAGATGTATTTGATTAACTTAATTTGTAGTTGTTGATCCAGGCGTTGTTTCTTCTGTTGAAGGTTCTTTATTTTCCTCAGTAGAATTCTCTTTATCTTCCTCTGCTGAAGACTCAGTTTCATCTTTAGGTGCTTCCGTAGCGGATGTGCCTTCAGATTCTGATGCAGTGCTTTCTTCAACTTTTGAATCAGACTCATCTGTTGCTTTTTCTGTTGTAGCAGAGTCAGCCTCAGTAGATTCAGTGCTAGTAGCTGATGAAGCTGCTTCGCTAGTCATGGGAACACCAAGGTTCATAGCGGTTTTTTCTACAGCAGGTCTTAAAATCATGAAAATAAATACTATAGTCGCAAGAGCAAGGAATATAAGCATACCAACTGAAGAGTTACCTGAAGATTTCATAATTTATCCTTTTAAATATGGTTCTTGATGATCTAAAGATACTTTAACATCTTTTAATCTAGATTATTATTCATAACTTAGTAGTTAAAAACGTCGACTAAGTTTAAATAAAAATAAATTAAGTAGTGCGACTAAGCGAATAGTTCGCTAGTTCAATTAGTGCAGTCTTATATTCATTATCCGAAAGAATGTCTAAACTCTGATTAGCTAAAGCAGTTTCTTTTTTTGCAGCCTCAATCGTATACTCTAAAGATTCCGTTTTTTTGATAATCTTCATAATTTCATCGATTTGATCAAGCCCACCTTCTTCTATTGCACTTCGTATCAATGCACTGTCTTCAGTTTGATTATTATCGTTACTCACTTGCATTGCGCGGATAAGAGGTAAGGTTGGTTTTCCTTCTGCTAAATCATCACCAACATTTTTTCCCATCTCATCGCTATCCGCGATGTAATCGAGGATATCATCCACTAATTGAAACGCAGTACCAAGATGTACACCGTATTGAGCCACTGCCTTTTCTTGTTCCTCTGGTAAACCAGCAAGAACCCCACCTAATTGACAGGCCGCCTCAAACAACTTTGCCGTTTTAGAATAAATAACTTCAAAATAACGTTCTTCACTGGTATCCGCATCGTTGATATTTAGCAGCTGAAGCACTTCACCTTCGGCGATGGTGTTTGTTGTTTGCGCCATAATATCCATGACGCGCATTTCATCAACATCAACCATCATTTCGAATGCACGTGAATATAAAAAGTCACCTACTAAAACGGCTGCCTGATTCCCCCAGACATTGTTAGCGGTATCTTTACCACGACGCATATCTGATTCGTCGACAACATCATCATGAAGCAACGTAGCGGTATGAATAAACTCTACAATTGCTGCGACATCAACATGTTTGTCACCTTTATATTCACATGCTCGGGCCATTAATAACGCAAGCATCGGGCGCAGGCGCTTACCACCACTGTTAATAATGTAATTACTTAATTGATTTACCAGAACAACATCAGATTCAAGCCTACGTGTGATTAATTCATCAACAGCCTTCATATCGGATGTAACTAGTGCCTGTATCGCTTTATAATCCACGCTTTATTGGGTCTCAAATCTTAAATTTTTAAAGAATAGAGAATGCTAGGTAGATGCGGCTTGAGTGTCAAGTTTCCTAGCTAAAAACAACAATAAAACATCTTAAAATCATTTATGGAACAAGGAGATTAAGGTTTGACTAAACCGCAAACTGATTGTAGAATCTCGCGGCTTAAAACTAATTACTAAGTGGTTGAACTCCTAGCTTCAACTACAATGCCTTTTAGCTCTCTTTTTAAAGATAACTATCAGACATACACCATAGAACAGAGGTTATAAAAATGGCTCATAAAAAAGCAGCGGGTAGTACTAGAAACGGTCGCGATTCTAATGCAAATCGTTTAGGTGTTAAACGTTTCGGTGGCGAGACTGTTAAAGCTGGCAATATCATTGTACGTCAACGTGGTACGCACTTTCATGCTGGTACAAACATGGGTTGCGGCAAAGACCACACTCTATTTGCGAAAGTAGACGGCGAAGTACTTTTCGAAGTTAAAGGCCCGAAAAACCGCAAATTTGTAAGCATTGTGGCAGCCTAACTCGTACCTGACAGTATTGAAAAAAAGCTCCGCAAGTCGGAGCTTTTTTATTGCTCGTTATATTAATCAACGCTAATCAGATAAACTCAAGTTATGAAATTTGTAGATGAAGTCGTAATAACCGTAAAAGCTGGCGATGGCGGCAATGGTTGCGTGAGCTTTCGACGCGAAAAATACATTGAATTCGGCGGTCCTGATGGTGGTGATGGCGGTGACGGTGGTAGCGTCTATTTACAGGCAAATAAAGGGTTAAACACACTTGCTGATTTTCGCCATGTACGTTTTTACGAAGCTGGTCGTGGGGCGAATGGCTTTAGTCGCAACATGACTGGTGCTAAAGGTGAAGATAAAATCATTCAAGTACCAATCGGCACCATGGTTTATGTTGAAGAAACAGGTGAAATGATCGGTGACCTCACAGAAGACGAACAAATGATCAAGGTGGTTCAAGGTGGTTTCCATGGCCTTGGGAATCTACGCTACAAAAGCTCGGTAAATCGTGCACCACGACAATCAAAACCAGGCTCAGAAGGTGAAATACGCGAATTACGCCTTGAAATGAAAGTACTCGCTGATGTCGGTTTGCTTGGATTACCTAATGCGGGTAAGTCCACGCTGATTAGTAGTGTCTCACAAGCTAAACCAAAAATTGCGAATTACCCATTTACAACGCTTTACCCAAATCTTGGTGTTGTTAAAGTTGATGCTTATCAAAGTTTCGTGATTGCGGATATTCCTGGAATTATCGAAGGTGCGGCAGAAGGCGCAGGGCTTGGTATCCAATTCCTCAAGCATTTATCGAGAACCAGTTTGTTGTTGCACTTGGTTGATGTTGCACCGATGGATGAAAGTGAAGATCCAGTTCAATCGGTAAAAATAATTGAAAAAGAATTGCAAAAATTCAGTGATGAATTAGGCGAACGCGAACGTTGGTTAATCCTGAATAAAGTAGATTTGATTGCAGAACATAAACGCCAAGCACACTGCGATGAAATTGTTAAAAAACTTAAATGGAAAGGTAAAGTTTTTATGATTTCTGCGGCTACAAGTTTGAATACCAAAGAACTGACGAATAAAATCATGCAAACCATTGAGGACAAAGCCTACCAACTCGAACAAGACGAAGCTCAAGAAAAGGCCTCAAGCAAAGACTAAATTACTAATACCATGAACCGAACTGCTTACACACAACAAGCCAAACGCTGGGTAATCAAAATTGGTAGCGCTTTGCTTACCAAAGATGGCAAAGGCTTGGATTATGCAGCAATGGCAGAATGGACCAAGCAAATTGCCAAACTACGTGAGCAAAACATTGAAATACTATTAGTATCATCTGGTTCGGTAGCAGAGGGCATGAGCCGTATGGGATGGACGACCAGACCAAATGATTTAGCCGACCTCCAAGCAGCTGCGGCGATAGGACAAACAGGGTTAATCCAAGCTTACGAAACCGAATTTAATAAATTTCACATCCAAGCCGCGCAAGTATTGCTAACACACGATGAGGTCAGTAATCGTAAACGTTATTTGAATGCAAAAAATACGCTGCGCGCGCTATTAAAACTCAAAGCACTTCCCATTATCAATGAAAACGACACTGTTGCATTAGAGGAATTACGCCTTGGCGATAATGATACTTTGGCAGCTTTAGTGGCGAATATCACCGAAGCCGATTTATTGGTAATTCTTACTGACCAGCAAGG